>JBEHWP010000514.1:0-5103 GCA_040217665.1 Vulcanimicrobiota bacterium | reverse complement strand
CTCCACAAAAACCTTTGGTTCAGGTATACCGGAGGCAGGGATTTTACTTGCATTAGTCATAAAATCTGCCATATTTGATTTTGTTCTATCAGGGTTATCCTCATAATTTCTGATGCCGAGTTCTCTCATGATTGTATAGGTTCCTGGAGGAAGAGAAGAACTGCTTCCATTGGGATCATTTTTAACATCTGCTATTACATTTTCTATATCTATAGGAGATATATTTTCTTTAGGCGCATAATTCCTGAGCTGCCCGCCGTAAGGAGAACTGCCCAGTTCAATATTGCCACATGCAGACAGAACGCCTTTATCAGGTGAATGAACATCAGTCTTTACATCCACGTTTGTATTACCACATGATATAGAGCTTTGAAAAAGATCATTGGGGTCAACCCAGTTAGAATGCAACCTTCCCGGCTGTATATCATTACCCTTCTTTTTTCCAAGAATACTTATTGCATTTCCAAAACCCATAGTAACTTTCCCCTGAGACAATACAGTGGCATTATAAACATCAGACCTTACAAAAACAACCTGAAGCCTTTCTACTGATTTTCCATTGGCAGATCTGCCTGTAGATATAATCTTTGCAGTATAGGCAGGAGTGCTGGAACTATCATTTTTTACCTTATTAAAAAGATTATTGTAAGAGTAGTAACTTTTGGAAGCATCAAAGGTAATGGTAAAACTTCCTGACTTATCCTGTAGATCATAGGTTATAGAAGGAGGGGATGGAGCTACATGACTGCCCCATGTACCATCAGAATTCTTATACCCCCAGCTGGAATCGGCATTTAATTCTGCATAAGCACAGGCTATACCCGCTTCTGCCGCTTTAAGTGCCTGAGTCTTGCTCTCTACATTTCCGGTCATATTTAAAAGATTTGTACTTATAAAAATTATGGAAGTAGTCATCATAACCATAAGAACAGTAAGAAGCATGACAGATATAATAGCCAGACCATATGTTTTTCGGAACTTTGTTTTTAAATATATCATAATTATCCCTCCCCAAAAAGCTGATGTTTAATTAATATTATATTAAGTATTATTATAATAAAAAAAAGCCGTTTCGTCAATCGTTCAAATGATATATAGTCAAAAGGAATATTCACTATTGATACAGAACTGTCTATCAAATTACTACATAATGGTTTAAAGTAATAGAATATACTCAAAAAAATTAATCCGTAACAATTTTAGTAAATATAAAAATTAATAATCAATTTATTAAATAAAAAAAATAATTATCAAAATGTTAACGAAATGTTTACAATTAATTCAATATTTCCTTATCAGATTTGATATAATATTTTTGTAAGAAAAATTAAATGGAAAAATTAATTGAATAAAAAGCATTGAATATAATCAATGCCAGACAATCAGGAGGAATATATCTTGAAAATAAACAGTTTAGCTGCGGGAATTTATACAGGTTCATCTCCTACGACTAAAAAACCTGAAACAAGTCAGAACGATAAATTTGTAAAAAGTGAAACAGGTGATTTAAATATCTACAATCCAATAAAGGTAAGAGGCAAAAAGGATGGGAAATTTATAGAAAGTATATCCAGAACTGATCTGGGACTGGCTATTTTTGCCAGTACGGCAATGCTTCCTACACCCATGCATGAAGCCTTAAAGACAGTGAGTGTAATATACACAAATGACATACATGGTGCTATAACTCCTTCAAAAGACGATAAAAATCCGGGAGGTCTTAAAGGAGGAGTAGCCTATGTAGGTTCTGCCATAAAAGAGCTGAAAGATAAAGCAAAAGATAATTATGTCCTGCTCGACGCAGGAGACTGGGGGCAGGGTTCTTACGAGTCAAAACTTACAAAAGGCAAAACAATGATAGATGTAATGAATAATCTGGGCTATGATGCAGGTGAAATAGGAAATCACGAATTTGACTGGGGCAGAGCGGCTCTGAAAGATATGATAGATGAAGCAAGATTTCCTGTTCTCGGAGGTAATATTCTGGAAGACGGAAAACTTATTGAAGGCGTTAAACCATATACAATGAAAGAAGTAAATGGTATAAAAATAGGCATCATAGGACTTATAAGCCCTGAAACGCCCGGAGCGGTAGATCCGAAAAATATAACAGGCTTAAAATTTGCTTCTGCAAAAGAAACTGTAGAAAAATATATCCCTGAAGTCAAAGAACAGGGAGCAGACCTGATAGTTGTACTGTCTCACCAGGGAGATGGGGCAGATGAAAAACTTGCTTCTTCCGTCACAGGTATAGATCTGATAGTAGGAGGACACAGCCATACCCTTATGGAAGATGCGAAAAAAGTAAAAGAAACCCTTATAGTGCAGGCAGGAACACAGGGAGAAAAAGTCGGCACCATAAATCTGGCAATAGATCCTCAGACTAAAAAGATTGTATCCTTTAAAAATACTCTTATACCGGTAACAGATCAGAATTTCAAACCTGACCCTGAAATAGAAAAAATAATAGCTCCCGTTGTAAATGAAGCGAAAGAAAAAATGTCTGAAATGGTTGGCAAAACTGAAGTAGACCTTACTCATGACAGAAAAAAGGTTTTTGAAACTGTTATGGGAAATGTCGTTACAGATGCCATGAGAGAGTCTACAGGTGCAGATGTGGCCATGCAGAACTCGGGAGGTATAAGGGATCAGATAATGGCAGGAGAAGTCACAATGGGCGACCTTTACAGAGTAATGCCCTTTGATAAATTTATAGTTTCTATGGACTTATCAGGGAAACAGATAAAAGATATTATGGAAAACAGTGCCGGAAGAAAAAAGGGAAACATGCAGGTTTCCGGTATAACCATGGATATAGAACCGAAAGCGGCGAAATGGCATAAAGTTTCAAATATAAAAATAGGCGGTATCCCTCTGGATATGAATAAGGTCTACAGGGTGGCAACAGATGATTTCCTTGCAGGCGGTGCCAATGGTTACAGTACCTTTACTGAAGGGAAAAACATTACGTACGGAGAAATGCCTGCCATAGATGAACTGAAAGCCTATATAAAGAAACATTCACCCCTTACGGCAGCAAATGCAAAAGTGGAAGGAAGACTTAATTTCCTGAGTCCTCCTCCGACGGGAGGCTAAACGCGTAACGCGTGATGTATAATGGGTGATGGATAAAAAATTCATCACCCTTTATTTTTATATAAAGGATGTGTTAATCATCATAATAATAAAAATTTTTATTGCTTCAGTGGCTGTTTTACTGATAATATACAATTATATCAGGCTCTTTAATAGTATGGACATGAGGCTTATAGCGCCCCTGGCAATCATTCTTATCATAGCAACTCCGGTAATGTTGTATTATATGTTCTTTTATAATAAACAATATAAGAAATGTGACGAATGACGGGAGGAGAATTTATGAAAAAATTTCCCACAGAATATTCTCTTGAAGCAAGCCTTCCTTACGAAGAAATAATAAAATTGAACGGTGAATTAAAATCTCACCCTCTTATTCCTGTTTTATTGAACAGTACCCCCGATATTATCATGATCCTGAACAGCTACAGGCAGATAGTAACTGCAAATGAGAATTTTCTCGACGTTTTAAAAGTAGAAAGTGAAACTGAAATTCTCAGTAAGAGGCCGGGAGAGGCTATGAGCTGTATCCACTGTAAAAATAAAAGCTGCGGCACTACAAAATTCTGCAAATACTGCGGAGCCATCAATGCCATATTTAACAGCCAGAAATTTAAATGCAGAGATATTCAGGAATGTAATATTACAGTAAGGACTTCTTCAGGACTTCAGGGGTTTAATTTCCTTGTTACTGCCAGTCCTTTTGAATTTAACGGAGAAGACTTTGTCGTTTTTGCTATCCGTAATATATCGGAACAGAAATTTCACTATTCCATAGAAAGAATATTCTTTCATGATGTCTTAAACCTTGCCGGCACAATAAAGGATTTCATGGAACTTTCACCTGAAATATATCATGCAGGGCTGAAGGAATTCCATACGGAAGGTTTAAGGATTTCCAGGCAGTTAATATCGGAAATAGAAACCCACAGAGATCTTCTCGCTGCGGAACAGGGACGGTTAGAAGCTAAAATTGAAGAAATATATGTTCCCGATTTCCTGTCCCTCCTTGTGACACTCTATAAAAATCATAAGGTCTGTGAAGGCAAATTCATTGCTCATTTAATTAAAGGAGATATTTCCTATATATGCTCCGACAAAATACTTCTATCAAGAATACTGGGTAATCTCATAAAAAATGCCCTTGAAGCTTCAAAATCCGGAGAAACTGTTACTGTTACATATAAAAATGACACAGATGGCATAAGATTTCTTGTTCATAATAAAGGTTTTATGACAGAAGACGTTCAGCTTCAAATCTTCAACCGTTCTTTTTCCACAAAAAGAGAAAAAGGCCGTGGCTTCGGCACTTATACCGTAAAGCTTTTACTCGAGAGATATCTTAACGGACATGTAGAATTCAATTCAACAAAAAAAGAAGGAACTACCTTTACAGTATCATTATGAATGTTCTTCACGGGAAGCAATCACAGTATAGAAATACTATGATTACTTCGTCTCTGTTTACGGTAATAGTTACAAGAAACTCCTTTTATTTATTTCTAAACATTTCCTTAATTGTTTTAATATCAAATATCTGTATTCTTCCGTTTCCCAGATCGCAGACGTAAAGTTTTGTCCCTTCTTTATTTATGGCAAGACCCTGTATTTTTTTTAATCTCCCCTGTTCAGTTGAAGTAAATATACCTGCAAGGTCTCCTTTTTCCGTAAACAGGTCTATAACTCCTTCGTCTTCATTGGCTCCGTAAAGGAATCCTTCTTTATCAAAGACTATGCCTTCCACGTCTCTGGCGAAATAACTTTTATAATCCTTTTCATATTCTTTTCCGTATCCATCCGGTAATGATATGGCTTTTACAGAAGTTCTCCCTGTTTCTCCGAGATATGTTCCTGTCATATCAAAATATTCTATACGGCCGTTCCCTTCGTCTGCAACATAGATCCTGTTATTATAAATCGTAATGGATTCCGGTTCGTCAAATTCTCCTTTACCGCTTCCTGTTTTGCCGAATTTAAATAGAAATTTCCCTTCCGGAGAAAATACCT
>JBEHWP010000513.1:0-5130 GCA_040217665.1 Vulcanimicrobiota bacterium | reverse complement strand
AGAAGTAAAAAAACAGGAAGAAGAAAGAAAGAGACTGGAAGAAATAGAAAAGAGAAACAAAGAAGAAGAAGAAGTAAAATGGAAAAACTATACTTTCTGTGCCTGGCATCCCAGTGTTAATGCAGAATATACATGTGAATCCTGCAATAAACGTTTCTGTATAAAATGCCTCGGAGAAAAAAAAGGAAACAGTGCTACCTGTAAAAGCTGCCTCAGTAATAAAAAATATATAAATATTATGAAAACGTCTTCAAAATTTCAGGGGGAGCCGGCAGTAAAAGATGAAACAGATATCCTTATAGAAACATTCAACAAAGAACAAGATCAGGAGAAACTTTTAGAAACTATAAAATTACTGGGTACAAAAAAATCTCCCGGAGTTGTTACGGCTCTGCTGAATAAAATCGATTACAGGGATGAAAAAATAAGATGTGAAATCATCAAATCTCTCGGCAAGACAGGTGACCCTTCAGTAGTGTTGCCCCTGTGCAATCTTCTTGCAGATAATAATATTTCCGTTAAAAAGATGACTCTGTGGGCTCTGGAATCCTTGAATGATGACAGGGCACTGGACCATTTAAACCAGCTTCTGAAAATAGAAAAAAATACTTCTGTCAGGGAACTTATAGAAGAAACATGTAAGAGTCTTCAGAAGGTAAGAGAAGAAAAAGTCTACGAATTAATAAGAAAACTTACTACAGACAACGAAGAAGTACGAACAGCAACGGTAGAAAAACTTATCAGACTGGGAGAAGCATCTGTTGCGCCACTTATGAAAATCCTGGGAGCAAACAATCCAGATTTAGTTCTGGCAGCTCTTGAAATACTGGCTACAATAGGAGATAAAAAGTCTGTAGAAGGAATTATCCCTCTGTTACAAAATCCTGATGAACAAGTAAAAATCGCCGCAGTAGAAACACTTGGCAGATTTAAAGATGAAGCAGTTATTCCTCATCTGGTTACTTTACAGGAAGACAGAAGTGAACAGGTAAGGATGGCAGTTATAATCGGATTGAGTTTTTTTACCTGTGAAGAAATAGTCAATCCTTTATTAAGCGCTCTCTTTGATGAGTCAGATAATGTTAGAAAAAAAGCAGTAGAAACCATTGAAAGTCTGGATATGCCTGAGATAGCATCTTCTATGGTTACGATCCTGGTACAGGAAAAAGATCTCAGACATATTGCATCTGAAATACTCAAAAAAAGAGGTAAATATGTTCTTTATGAAACAGGTCAGGCTCTTTATGAAAGTAATGATGCAGAGGTTCAAAAAATGTTACTCGATATACTCATACTCTCAGGGGATAAAACGTCTATAGATGCAATCAAAGAATTCTCAGGCAGAAAAGATATAGATAAAGACATAAGGAATGCCGCAAAGGATGCATGTAACAAAATAGGGAAAAAACTCGGTCTCGGCTTTATGCAGACAATAACAGGGTTTTTTAATAAAGTAAATAAATCTTATGCCCATATGCAGACAAAGGCCAGAGAGACTGTTATGAATAAAATGAAAAAAGAAGCTAAAAAAGAGGTATTACCTTTATGTTCTGTATGCGGAAAAATAATAAGAAAACAATACCCTGAGCTCAAAGGAGAAATATTATGGGAATTAATTCATAAAAGTGATTGCGAGAAATGTGGAAAATCATTCTGTCCCAAATGTGCAATTAAGACTCCTATGGGAGGAAATACTATACTTATAAGCTGTCCGGAGTGCAGAAAAAGTAAGTAGAATGAATCGTGAAAAGTGAGTGGTGAAAAGTGAGGAATGAAGAAGGAAAAATTCAAGAAAAGAACATAAAACTCTTTGTGAATCATAATATAGAAAAAGTCATTCTGTCGGGCCATCCATGGGTTTTTGATAAATCTGTTATATCCCAGAAAGGAGACGGGCCTCCCGGAACTCTTGGCATTATTTTCGACAGAAAAAACAAATTTCTGGCGGCAGGCCTCTATGATCCTTTATCACCTCTGAGACTGAGAATTCTTCAGAAAGGAAAACCTGCACCCATAAATGAAGATTTCTTTATAGAGAGACTGAAGAAAGCTTTTTCCACAAGGGAATTTCTTCCATCTACAGGCACAACAGGATATCGTCTTATTAACGGAGAAAATGACGGATTCCCGGGGCTTGTAATGGATAGATATGAAGATACTCTCGTAATAAAAATTTATACATGTGCCTGGATAATACATTTGAAAAAATTTCTCCCATACCTGGGTGAGCTGTTTCCACATAAGAGACTGTTGATGAGATTTAACCGTCACTGTATGAAAGAGACAGATTATCTCCATGGCTTTTATGACGGACAGATTCTTTATGGCCCTCCCCTGTCAGGACCTGTAGTTTTTTGTGAAAATCATCTTAAATTTGAAGCAGACCTTCTAAAAGGACAGAAGACAGGTTTTTTTCTGGATCAAAGGGATAACAGAAAAAAGGTTCAGCAACTGAGCAGAGATAAGAACATATTAAATGTATTCAGTTATACGGGAGGATTTTCTCTTTATGCAGCAAAAGGCGGGGCAAAACATGTTACAAGTCTGGATATAAACAGACCTTCTCTGGAAAGCATGGAAAGAAATTTTGCCATGAATCCCGAACTGGCTTATATACAGCGCGACACCATTCAGGGAGATGCCTTCAAAGAACTTAAAAAATTAATAGATAAAGGTAAAAAATTCGATATAGTAATTCTGGATCCACCCTCTTTTGCAAAGAAAAAAGAAGAAAATTCCGATGCTATAAAAGCATATAAACAATTAAATTCTCTCGGATTAAGCCTTTTAAGCAGGGAAGGAATACTTGTAACATGTTCCTGCTCCTCTCATGTGTCACCTGAAGAATTCAGGCATGCTGTTTTAAGTACAATGAATAAATGTAATAAGTCAATAAAGGAACACATAATAATAGAAGAAACAGGCCATAGTATTGACCATCCTGTTACGTTTAAAGAAGGAAGATATTTAAAGGCTTTATTTATAAAGGTGTGATCATATCGTAATGCGTGATGCGTAATACGTGATGGGTAACGCGTAATTTTCACCCTTCACAGTGCGAACACAGTGGTTCGCCCCTGCCATTCACTTTTCACTTTTCACAACTCATACTATTTAGCTTTAAACATATTTAGATTTTTTTCGGAGGAGCGCCAGACAGGCAGACGGTATTTACATATTATTCAAATTATTCATTTAGACGAAAGTAATTTGATATCACTTTTCACGACTCACCACTCACGACTCACGACTTATTCAAAGGTCTTGTAATCTTCGTGGCTATCTGCCTTACAGGTTCCGGCATCTTTTCAGAAGTGAACAAATTTACAAGTAAATCTACGAAATCTTCATACCAGCGAGGTTTTTCTTCTTTCCACTCTCTCAGGACAGACTCAAGGTGAGCAGCAGATTGAAATCTGTCAGAAGGGTTTAACTCAAGGCACTGCATTACAATGTGGCTGAAAAAAGAAGATATTTTCTGATTAAATGTCTCAGGAGGTGGAAATTTGAATTTAAAATCCACAGGTTCTTTGCCTGTAAGTAAAAAATACATGGTTGCTCCCAGGGAATATATATCGGAAGCAGGAGAGGTCTGTCCACGCCCGTACTGTTCGGGAGGAGAATAGCCGGGAGTTCCCAGAGGTGTTGTATCTTTTATTTTCTGCGGCTCATAAAATCTGGCTATGCCGAAATCTATAAGACGAACGGTTCCATCAATATTCAGCATAATATTCGAAGGTTTCATGTCTCGAAATATTACAGGAGGTTCTCTTGTGTGGAGATATGTAAGGACTTCACATAACTGAATTGCCCGTGGCAGGAGTTCTTTTTCAGAAAAAGGCCCCTGTTTTTCAACTATTTCTTCAAAGGTGAGACCTTCTATTCTTTCCATTATGAGATAGTTTTTCTCATTTTCCGTGAAATAATCAATCACTTTCGGAAGGCCCCGGTGAGACATTTCCATGAGTAAAGACGCTTCTTTTGAGAAAAAACTTTCGTGGTGCAGGTGCCAGAATTCTTTCGCCGCCCATGTGGCCCCTTTTTCTTTATGATCTCTTACAAGATAGACTGCTCCCATACCTCCCTGACCTATGCAGCGGAGAACTCTGTATCTGTTTCTTATAATGGAGTCTTTATTAAGTAAATTGCCCATATGTTACCGTAACGGGTGACGCGTAACGGGTGACGCGTCACGTAAACCAGTTATAATTTTTCTCCTAAAATGATATGCCTCATTATCTTGACAGGTGATGAACCGCACTGTAACATACTGTCATGAAAATTTTTCAATGTAAAAGAAGAGCCTTTTAACTTCTTAAAATCTTCCCTGAGCTTTAAGATTTCAAGCTGTCCAAGCATATAGCTCATAGGCTGGGTGGGAGTCATAGTATAGCGGTTTACTTCCACTTCTGCCGTACCTGCAGAAACAAGTACAATATCACGAAGGAAGGATTTTGCTTCTTCTATGGTCATTCCCAGCGTATGAAGTCTTATGTCTATAATTACCCTTGCTGCCCTCATCAACTGGTCTACCTGCTGGGAAAGTTCCAGTTTTGTTCCCTTCAAATAACCTGCTTCTTTCATCATTTCCTCACAGTAAAGACCCCACCCTTCTACGAATATATTAGAATGAACTATTCTGCGAAGAGGGCTTTTCAGTCTGTTCGCCATACAGAGCTGAAGATGATGTCCCGGATAGGCTTCATGAGGAGCAGTAACCTTTGCAGTATAAATATTATGTTCACCTGTGAGTTTTATTATTTCTTCATCGGAAAGCCCTTCAGGCAGAGGAGTAACCCAGAAAAGTCCTTTCTGCACTTCATCATAAGGGCCGGGAGACAGGTAGGCAGCCACAGGTATAAGAGGCCTTATAAAAGCAGGCGTTTCAGTTACATCCAGAATTATATCGGAAGGAACTGTTACTATATCATTCTTTATAAGAAAATCTCTGGCATCATTCATATAATCAAGATACATTTTAAGAACACCTGATGGACCGGGATTTTCCTGTTTTAATTCTCCGTAAATCTCATACCAGCTCCTGGCAGGGTCAAGTCTGGCACCGAGTTCTGTCAGTTTCTCTGATATGGAGGCAAAACATTTTTCCCCTGTTTCAAGAAGTTCATCTAA
>JBEHWP010000512.1:0-5138 GCA_040217665.1 Vulcanimicrobiota bacterium | reverse complement strand
CTTAAAAAGCTGAGAGCTGCTGAAGTAGTTGCTATTATAGGGGAAACATACGATGAAAAACCTTTTTCAGGTGCTACAGAGAAAGATGTAGTCGTAGAAAAAGCCATAAAAACTGCCCTGGAGGCCATTAAATTACTTCATAGTAATGATAATAAAAAGATTACTTGACATAATCTAAATATATTGTATAATTAAAGGAATAAATGCCATAGTTTTAGTCCCTTACAGTATAGTATGTCTTTATTGAAAGGGTGCTTTAACTGTGGGATATTAACTTTTTAGTGCTTTTAGATTTACTTTTTTCCTGTTTATTAAAAAAATAACAGGAGAGATAAAGTTTAGGTCCCTTGGTTATTAACTATTATCTAGTTTTTTATCATAAGGGTAATGTGTCCTGTGATAAAGAACCTTGTTATTAGGAATTATTTTATATAATTCTATTAAAAAGGTTGAGGCGTAACCTGCGGGTTATATCAGGTAAGATTGTATATAAGGTCTTTTTCTGGTGTTTCACCCAATGTCATCTCCGGCAGGAGAGGAAAATACGTCGGAATTAAACTCAGGTTGCCACTTTTAATCTCTCTTATGGTTCCGGGAAAAAGAAAATCGAGCACAGGAAGTCTTAGGTATAAAAGGAGGGAGATTAAAAGTGTCCGATGACAAAGCTTTAACCTGTAAGGAATGTGGTAAAGAATTTTCTTTTACTGCAGGTGAACAGAGATTTTATGCAGAAAAGGGTTTTGAAAACGAACCAGGACGTTGTCCTCAGTGCAGACTTGCAAAAAAGAGACGTGGCGGTAAAAAGGAACTTCATACTACAGTATGTGCAGCATGCAATGTAGAAACTCAGGTACCTTTTGAGCCCAAAGAGGGTCGTCCTGTTTATTGCAGAGAATGTTATAAAGACAGGGTTAAAAAAGCCAGTTAATATAACAGAATAAATAAAAATGGCGGAATGAAAATTCTGCCTTTTTTATTTTACCAAATAAAAAAAGCGAGATTTTATCCCGCTTTTTTTATTCTAATAAATAATATTAGAATTTGTATCCGCCGAGGATCTGGAAACCATGTCTGTTAAGAGATGGTACGTATAATGAGCCAAGTAACTGGTCGGCTAATACTTCTGACTGATGAACCATTATGTAGGAAGCTTCAACGATAATGTGTTTTGTATCGATACCGCCGCCGACTCTTAAGATGAAGTTTGTTTCATTGTCTCCGCCGGCAATGGTGATGCTGTTTCCTGCTGTATCTGTATAGGTGTAATCACCGTAATAGGAAGTAACTCCGCCGGCATGGAAGCCGAAGAAGAAATCTTTCTTTGTCGGATATATGTTGAGTCCACCCATGTAATATACATTGGTTATTTTTCCGTATCCGAGTTTGCCGACATAACCGGGGGATACGTCTGTAACAGTCTGTTCTGCATTGAATACAACGCCTATGACACCGTCAACATCTACATAATCTGTGCTGAATGCAGTTACTGAACCTTCAAGGGTGAAGCCGTTTCTTCCGGGCCATGTGCGAACTACTGGCTGCGGGTTTGCTCCAAGGGTATAACTGTCAAAATCTTTATCAGGTATTATTGTGATACCGGCTTTTATTGCTATTGCTCCGGTTTTTCTGGTACCTTTATTAGATGAGGCTTCGTCTGCCATTACCAGTGTACAGAACATCATAGATATTACGAGAACCATGGCTATTAAGATTGCGAATTTTTTCATGACTATTTTCTCCTTTTTCTTTTAAACAAATAAATATATTTTGTGATTAATGCATCTTCACTAACCGCAGATTAAATTTTAAAAGATTCACCTCCTTAATTATTTTCTATTTAAATTAAATTTCTCTAAGAATAGTTATTATATTTTCAATGTCTATTCTTTATTTCCTTCTTACTTTAAATCAAAAAATAAATTTTTTTTAAAATTTTTTACTGATGTTAAAAAATAAATAATTTTTTTACTTAAAATTATTTATTTTAAAACTTTTGCTTCTATTCTGTTCATTGTCACTCCTGTGACGTCAAGTTTTAAAGACGTTATCTTTATTAATTCATGAACCAGTTTTTCCGATGTTCCTTCATATTCCACATCTATTATTGCTATGGAATTTTCAAAACTTCTCGGGAAAATCTTTCCTTCAAGACCGGGTATGGTATTTAAATATTCTATTACTTTATCTCTTTCCGTAAAGGAGCAGTTACCGATTATTACCTGAGTCGCCCTTCTTCCATGTTGAGCCTTTGTATATCCCATAGGTATTTCCCATACAAGGTCTCCTGCTATTTTCTTTGAAATATTTTCAAGGGCCGCCCTTCCTGCTGCATCTTTAGACATGCTTCTTCCTTCTGCAGTAATGGTTTTTGAGAATAATAACTGTGCTGTATCTGTTATTATAACCTTTACATCACATATTGCATCACAGATAAACTGTGAAGTCTGTCCTGTTTTTTCTTCCGATTTGAACATTGTCTCCACCTTGCCTGCCACCGTTACATCACAGGTAAATCTTTTTCCCAGTGTGGCAGCAGCTACCATGTCGCCGAGTACTGCTTTTTTTGCTTCATCACTCTGTCTTATTGTATCAATGGTTCCTGAATCTATAAGGTGGAAATGGGCATCACTTAGCTGGCTGTTTATCTGGCTTTCCATGGATGATACAAGAGTGGCCTGGCCGAGATTTAACTCGGAAACAATAACCATTACCCTGGGATTGCCAAAGTCAATCCAGGAAATTTCTGCATCTATCTGGCTTTTTGATAGTTTTACCGGTTCTTCCGGCGATTTTTCACTGTATGCATAACTCTGGCAGCTGGCCGGAACCATAGTTTTGCCGTTTTGGTTCGAAAATTCTGCTTCTCCGTTTATTACTGTCAGGGTTGTCTTAAAGTTTTCTTTACTGTCTTTACTTACTCTCATGGCTATTTCAGTACCTCTTACAGCACAGGTGGCAGTAGGGCACTGTACTTCGAAGACAGGAGTTTTACCTTCTTCTGTCGGTCTTATCTTTGACCATATGGCTCCTGTAATCATTTCTATTATACCAACCTGGTTCTGTTGATTTTCTTTTTTCTTCAGTGTTACAGTTGTGTTGCTGTCAAGCTTGGTCTGTGTGCCGTCGTTAAATATAAGCATGACTTTTGAATCGTCGAGGGTTCTTATTTGATCTCCGAAGTAAAGATCCATACCGTTAGTAGCCTGTTCCCATTTTGAACCTCTGTTAAATTCCACTCTGTTGACTGTTGATAAGATAGAAGCAGCTTTCTCTCCTGATGAAGCCGGAAGACAGGTCAGGCAAAAAATTACAAGTAAAAATATTACTGTTAGATTTTTACGTGAAACGGTCATAAAAATCTCCCTCCTCAATTATTATATTTTATATTTATAGCTTTTCATAACTTTTTCGTAACGGGTAACGCGTAACGCGTGACAGGACGATACAGTTATGAAGTAAGCTATCATTTATTGAATATAATGAATTATTCTCAATATAATAAAAAAATCCTTTTACAGGAAAATTATATTATTTCATTAAGAACTATTGATTATAAAATTTATATACTTTATCATGATTTATATATAAGATATTTGTTATATTATAGAGAATATCATCGTTTATGTAAACCACGCGTCACGCGTTACGCGTCATGCGTCACGATTAAACAAAGAAAGGGTGGTCTTTATGAAAAAATATTCTATTATTCTATCTATTTTATTGATTTTCCTCATTTCTTACTTTCTGTCAGCTACAAGAGAAAGCCGGGGGGTAGACGTGAGGATTCTTGCTATCTCCTCTTTTAATATCATTCCTGATAACGTTACCGAAAGGTATGTTGGTACGGGGCTTGCCGATACTGTTATTACAAAACTATCAACAATAGAAGGACTGCGTCTTATAGAGAGAACTCAGCTTGAAAGAGCAAAGAAGAGAATAGGTCTGGGACAGGATGAAATGATTACTGAAGAGATTGCTTTTAAGCTTGCTGATATGCTTAAAGCAGATATCGTTATGCTTGGAACTATTCAGAGTTCAAGGGATAAATTTAAAGTTTCCACAAAAACCCTTGATGTAAAGACTAAAGATGTCAGGGTTTTTACGAGCGATTCCATATATATGGGTGAAGGTATTAAGGGAATAGAAAATAATGTAGAACCGCTTAATAATGTTCATGATCAGATAGCTAAAAATGTAACTGATATTATGGGGGTAAAATTGAGTGAGAAACAGGAAGAGGTGGTAAAGAAAGATTTTACTGTTTCCGGCTCTGCCTATATATCCTATGCAAAGGCCAGAGATTTTTATGTCAGGTATACGAAAGAAGATAATGAAAAAGCAATTGAACTGTTTCAGAATGCAATAAACATTGATCCTTCTTATGCCCTTGCCTGGGCAGGACTGGGAGATGCCTGTGCTCAGAAGGCAGGCCCCTTTAAAAGTAATGAAACAGGTGTTTTTGAAAAATCTATTGAAGCGAGTAAGAAAGCCATTGAACTCGATCCTGCCCTTCCTGAAGGTTATAAATCTCTCGCCCTTGCTTATACTTACAGGGGAGTTTATGAAAAAAATGACGGAGATATAGCTGAAGCAATAAGCAATTATACTAAAGCTCTTGAATTCAACCCTTACTATGTAGATGCCTTTTTGAATCTCGGTAAGCTTTATGTGTTTAAAGGAGATGTACAGAAAGCCCTGACGAACTGTCAGAAAGCACTTGAACTTGACCCCGGTTATTCTCATGTACATCTGTATCTCGGTATTGTTTATATGAAACAGGAAAATCATAAAGCTTCATTAGGCGAATTTGACAGGGCAATAGAACTGGAAAATCAGATGAAATCATCTGATAGCACTGTTGTTTTAAATGCATCTGTTCTTAAAGGTATGTCTCTTATAGTATTACAGAAATATGATGATGCTCTTATATCTTTAAACAGAGCCCTTGAAATCAATCCTGATTACCCTGTTACACATTTTGCCCTGGGTACCTTATATGCTCTTGAGGATGATAAAATAAAAGCTGAAGAAGAAATAAATATTTATCTGAAACTTGACCCGACCGGGGAATATGCGGAAAGGGCAAAA
Organism: Vulcanimicrobiota bacterium; assembly: GCA_040217665.1. Lineage (GTDB taxonomy): Bacteria > Vulcanimicrobiota > SpSt-956 > SpSt-956 > JAKJGF01 > CALARM01. Next base: position 50 of record JBEHWP010000512.1, on the reverse strand, counting down.
GAAATACTGGAAAAGATGAAGGAATAATATGTTAGTGACGTGTGACGGGT
>JBEHWP010000511.1:0-5147 GCA_040217665.1 Vulcanimicrobiota bacterium | reverse complement strand
TAACGCACATGATTTTTCTTCGTAAGAGCCTGCCAGGTAGAAGCTGCCTGCCAGGTAGAAGCTGATTAAATGGTTACTAATTTACCTGGAGCGGTAATAAGAAGGAGTGAAAGGTGAGTAGTGAAAAGTGTGGAATGTCCTATTTTTTTTCACTTTTCACTTTTCACTACAATTAACATACAGAGGGAGGTGTTTTTTTCTTTTATACACATGTCCGGCACATAATACTGCCTGATTTTATTATTTAAGGAGGTCATATTATGAAGGTAACAAAATTACTCCCGGTCTTACTTCTATCTTTTATTCTTATATGTTCTTTTTCCTGTAAAAAAAATATATCCGGCGGAACATATCTGGAAACCAGGATCATAGGACAGAGCGAAATTTTTTCCGGTTCTCCGGCATCTTTAAGAATTATAGCCTTTGACGCGAGAGGCATGAAACCACTGAAAGGCGCAGAAATTACCGCCACATTAACGGCCAGTGAAAATCAAAAAACGGTAGAACTCTTCAAACAGTGCAGTGATGATTTCGGAAGTATTTCTTTTAACTATACGGTTCCTTCCGATATAAAAGGTAACGGCACAATAGAGATAAAAGTTAAAGCTCCTGAAGGAGAAAGAAAAGATATTGTCCCTGTAACTATTAAAGAAAAAGAACCGAAAACAAATCTTTCCACAGATAAACCTCTTTATCAGCCGGGGCAGACTGTTTATATAAAAGCCATGTCATTACTTTTACCCACCCTGGAACCGGCCGGTAAAAAGAAAGTTACACTGGAAATAATGGATCCGAAAGGGAACAAAGTATTAAAAGAAGAAAAAGAAACGTCTGACTATGGTATAGCATCAACGGATTTTGTCCTTGCAAAAGAGATAAATATGGGAGAATATACGATAAAAATCTCAGGCGATTGCGGCACGGCAGAGAAAAAATTCCTCGTAAAAAAATATGTTCTTCCCAAGTTTAAACCTGTTATGGAAGCAGAAAAACAATTCTATCAGGCAGGTGAGAAAATAGAAGGACATATAAGTGCAAAATATTTCTTCGGCAAACCTGTAACAGGAGCAAAAGTAATTATAAATGTCATGGCCTATGACGGAACATTTAAAAAAGTTTCCACCATAAAAGGAACAACAGATAAAGAAGGAATATACAAATTTTCCTATGATATACAGAAGAATTTTTCAGGACCTGTTTATGAACAGAACAAAGCCTATATACAGCTTGAAGCAAATGTAATTGATCCTGCAGAACATAAAGAAGTTGTAACACATAACTATCTTCTGACAAAAGATCCTATTACGGTTCAGGTAATGCCTGAAGGAGGAAGACTGGTGGCGAACCTGGAGAATAATATGTACCTTCTTACAAGCAATCCTGACGGAAGTCCTGTAGAATGTAATCTTATGGTAAAATTCTCCGACGGGAAAGAACCAAGACAGCTTTCCACTGACAGTAACGGATATACAGTTCTTCCATGCACGCCGAAAGCCGGTCAAAACCTGTCTTTAACTGTTACGGCACAGGATAAAAAAGGTAATAAATCAGAAAAATCAGTAAACTTCGTGGCAGAAGCAAAAGAAGAAAGTATTATTGTAAGAAGCGATAAAACCCTTTATGCAAACGGAGATGTGGCAAAAATAAAACTTCTTTCCACTCAGAAAGAAGGCACTGCCTATCTGGATATTATAAGAGCGGGTAAAACCATATTTACACAATCAGTCGATATAAAAGGAGGACAGGGTAATATTCATTTTGATGTTCCTTCCGGAGTATTCGGACTCGTCTCATTAAACGGTTATTTCGTATCGCCATACAGCGGTATCGTGCAGGATAACAGAAGCGTATATATTGCTCCCATGGATCTCACTATATCAGGACATCTGGATAAAGAATCTTATCGTCCCGGCGAGGAAGCAAAAATTAGTTTTGAAGTAACCGATAAAAAAGGCGCTCCTGTACCTTCGGCTATAGGGGTTGACATAGTGGATGAAAGCCTCTTTGCTATGTTTGAAAGACGGCCGGGAATGGAAAAAATCCAGTATCTGATAAATCCCCAGTATCTCACTTCACCATATGTATTTAAAGGCCTTAATATGGGTGATTTTATACTGAATGCTCAGGAGCCTTCAAGCGATACATGTGCAAAAGTATTGATCGCACAGTCGCCGCAGATATCTCCCTATACGGTAAACCAGGATTCTTACAGAGAAAAAATTCAAAAAATCCTTGGAGATCTTCAGACTGCAGGTAATGCCTGTCAGAGTTTTTACGGAAATAACAAGCAGCATGCAAACAGTATAAATGACCTTGTAAAAGCAGGTCTTATGCAGGCGGCAAAAGATCCGTGGGGGCAGGATTATATTATAAAACCGTCTCAGAGTGAAAATAAAAGTACGAGCCCTTACTGGAATGAAACTATGGCGAATGTAATATGTATCGGTGCAGACGGCAAAGAAGGCACCCCCGATGACCTGGATTACAGAGATTTTGTAATAGCAATGGGGCCTGTACCAAGACGGGATGTTATATATTATGAAGATGAAGTCAAAGGTGGCCAAATAGCATTAGAAACAAACGAAGCCAGGGTAGCCACGGCAGAACAGAAAATGGATAAGGGCATGGACTACAGTACAAAAGATAAGGCACTCGCCCCTCCCGCACCTGCAGCAGCGACACAGGCATCTTTAGATGGCGGAGTGGAACCTGTAAGGGTAAGGGAATATTTCCCTGAAACACTTTTCAGTAACCCCCAGTTAATTACAGATGATAAAGGTAAAGCTGAATTGAATATTCCCCTTGCAGATTCAATTACTACATGGAGAATGAGCACTGTGGCAAATTCAATGAAGGGAGAACTCGGAAGTTACTCATCCGGTGTAAAGGTATTCCAGGATTTCTTTATAGATTTAAATCTTCCCGTAAAACTCACAGCAGGCGATGAAGTTTCAGTTCCCGTATCTATTTACAATTATCTTCCTTCTTCACAGAAGGTTCAGTTGAAAATGGAAAAAGGAGACTGGTTTGAAATAATCGGCCAGGACATAATAGAAGCAACTGTTCCGAAAGAAGACGTAAAAGGTGCGTCTTTCCGTATAAAAGTCAGAGACGTAGGTATACACAAATTTACTGTCAATGCAAAGGGAAGCTCTATGGGTGATGCTATAACAAAGGAAATAGAGGTAGAGCCTTACGGGAAAAAATATGTTCTCTATAAAGGCGATATGATAACGGGAAAAGGTGGAAGTACAACCCTCGCAATACCTGGCAATGCAGTATCGGGAGGAAGCAATATTCTCCTTACGGTATATCCGAGACCTTTCTCTCAGATTGTAGAAGGTCTTGACAGTGTATTCTCCACTCCTTCAGGATGCTTTGAACAGACTTCTTCCACCACCTATCCAAATGTGCTTGCCCTGGATTATTTAAGGAAAACAAAACAGTCTTCCCCCGAGATTGAGAGAAAAGCCAATGCTTATATAAATCAGGGTTATCAGATGCTTCTCGGTTACGAAATACAGGGAGGAGGTTTTCAGGTCTGGGGAGAAGCACCTGCAACAAAGGTTTTGACTGCCTATGGCATAATGGAATTTACCGATATGTCGGACGTATACCAGGTAGATACAGCCGTTATTGAGAGAGCAAAAAAATGGCTCCTTTCCGTAAGAGAACCTGACGGAAGCTGGACTCCTGACGCACAGTTTGCCCATGCGGAACAGTGGGGAACAATTCAGTCAAACAATATCCCTTCCACTGCATATATTACATGGGCTCTCGCAGAAGCAAAATGTAAAGACGAACTGTCTGACTCAATAGCATATCTGAAAAAGAATCTCGGACAGATTGACAATCCCTATATACTTGCCCTATGTGCCAATGCATTCCTTACGGTAAATCCTTCAGACAGTGAAGGTTTAGAATTACTGAAAAAACTGGATGGTATAAAAAAGTCAGAGGAAGGTGCTGTATACTGGGAGTCTAATTCCCTCTATTCTTCCGGAACACCGGCACAGATAGAAACGACTGCTCTTATCATATACGGCATGTTAAAAGCAGGAGTTTATCCCGAAACTACAACAAAAGGTCTGAATTTTATAGTCAGATCAAAGGATCAATACGGTCTATGGCAGTCCACACAGGCGACAATCTTTGCCATGAGAGCTTTAATGCTTTCCCAGACAGGTGTCAAATCAGACCAGTTAAATGTCACTGCCGATATACTCATTAACGGCCAGAAGGCAGATTCATTTAAAGTAGATGAGAAAAATCAGGATGTATTTCAGCAGTTTGATCTGAAGAAATATGTAAAAACAGGTGATAATAAGATAGAAATTGCCATGACCGGAGAAGGAACTATCGCCTATCGCGTGGCAGGTATTTATTATCTGCCATGGTCAGGTGAAAAAGCTGCAGGGAAAGAGCTTTCCATAAACCTGGCCTATGATAAAACAGAAGTAAAAACCTCTGATTACATAACCTGTAAAGTAGATGTGAAAAATCTCAGGACTTCCTATGCACCTATGGTCATGATAGAAGCAGGTATTCCTCCGGGATTTGATGTAATGACAGAAGATCTGGAGAAAATGGTGGAGAAACGTACCATATCAAAGTATGAAACCTTCAAAGGTAAAGTGGTTCTATACCTGAACGGTCTTGATAAAGGTAAATCCTTCAGCGGTTCCTATAGACTTCTTGCCAGAATTCCTCTGAAGGCAAAAACACTCCCCGGAATAACCTATCTTTATTATAACCCGGAAATAAATTCAGTATGTGCCCCTGTGACATTTGAGGTTCTGTAAATGAAGAGTGAATAGTGAGCAGTGAGTGGAGAAATTATCTGTCATTCACTGCTCACTATTTTTTCACTTGCAGACAAAGATAATATCTGATAAAATTTAATTATGAGAATATATCTTGATAACTGCTGTTTTAACAGACCTTTTGATAATCAAATACCAATCAGAATTAAGCTGGAAACAGAAGCAAAACTTTATATTCAGGAAGAAGTTATAAATGGCTCTATTGAACTGGTATGGTCTTATATCCTTGAATATGAAAACTCTCAAAATCCTTTTGAATACAGACGGAATGCTATCAATCTATGGAAGAAAATAGCAACTATCGAAATTATAGAAGATGAAGAA
>JBEHWP010000510.1:0-5148 GCA_040217665.1 Vulcanimicrobiota bacterium | reverse complement strand
CCGGTAAAACCTCCCACTCCTGCCACTGGCTTTAAAACCCTTGCAGCAAAACTTACAGATAGATCTTCATAGACAACCATAACATAGCCGTTAATCTTATTATCTATCCATATGTATTTAACCGGTTTTTCCATAGAAGGAGGGATTACCTTTATTATCAATTCATCTCCTGTACGGGGCACATAATCAGGTGAAAGAACTTCCATCGTATCATTTTTTGCCAGATAGACTCTGTTGCCTATATAGGGAGCATAATTTTTGCCGAATATGCTGCATTCTCCTTCTATATCTGTTATTATGGCACTGCCATGATAGGATTTATAATCTTTATCAAGGTCTTTACATTCTATGGGAAGAATTGAGAAAATTCTTGAAAATCTGCCTGGCTTGCTTATTCTTATATGAATGGCATTTACTGCAGTGGCTACAACAGAACTATCATTTCCATAATCTGCTGCAGTAAATCCCGGCTGGTTCGGTTCTGTCAGCTCATTTACAGGAATAAGAACATTCCCTGTATCAGTCCAGCTATTTCCTTTATCTTTAGAAACAGTTATTTCGCCTCCTTCTGTATTCCGGATTTTTATCCAGTATTCACCGGCAAAAGAAAGTGTTGATGTAAAGATCAACATGAGAAAAACTGATAAAAATTTTGTGTACATTAAATCGATTCCTTTCACTGTAGTCGTAGCGCGTGGTTTCGTAATGCGTAATACGTAACGGGGGATGGGTATCCACTCACTTTTCACGACTCACCACTCATTATAAAATTCTCTCATACCATAAAAAAACCTTCAGTATTTTTATGGTAAATTGTTTACAAAATTTTAACACCATGTAATTTAATCTATGATATAATATAATATATTTGTTGTATACTGAAAATGGAGAATAATAATGATAATAAAACAAAAGCCTAACAGTCAAACAATAGTGCCTCAGAAAAACAGTAAAGAAAGTCAGGAAAAAAGTGATTTTAACATTAAAGATGTACTTTCTCTCCGTGCTGTAAGAGAAGAAACCTTTGATATACTGAGTGCTTATAGGAATTTCAAGATAGAACAGACGGAAGGAAGAAAAGAGCCATGGTGGGAGGAAGCATCAAATATCTGTCAGGTTCAGGGAGATGTAATAAAAGGATTTGGTATTACAGGCCCTGCTATGATGGCATCCACTGTTGTTTCTGGAGCAGGAGCCATAGGCATGACTGCACTCGGTGTCAATATACTTAAAGAAGGGCTGAAGGAAAAAGATACATGGAAGACCATAGAAGGCACGACAGCACTGCTTGCAGGTACATCAGGTGCTGCGGTTACCATTGAAAATACTCTGAAAGCACATAATTTTGCCAGTCCATCATTGAAATCTGCGGCAGGTGTGGCAGAAAAAGCCGGTGCCGGTCTCGGTGTGGCCTTCGGTATCGCAGATATGGTTCTGGGAGGAAGAGAACTTCTGGAAGGTATAAAAGAAAAAAATAGAGACGGTATCGTAGACGGAAGTCTGGAAATGGCGATAGGCGGAGCCTATGTAATGTCTTCTCTCGGTATAGGAGGCCCTGTTACGGCAGGTGTTCTTTTAGGACTCTTTACTTCCAAACTTGCCTATGATTACAGAGAAGAAATAGGGAAGCTTGGTAAGAAAATTTTGAATAAAAAAGGTGAGGAAAAATGATTATAAAATCCAATAATTTATCTAAAATTCAGACAGTACAAACTCAGAATAAACAGGAAATAAATGAGGTAAAAACATCTGATATAAAAGATGAAGTCCATGTCGGGCAGACTCTGCCTGAAACGCTTCTTTTAAAATCAGAAGGTATTTTAAAGGGCTATAAGGAACTTAAAGAGCATCAGACTGAAGATAAAGAACAGCCATGGTGGGGAGAAGTTGCAGATTTCTGTCATGTTCAGGCAGATGTTATAGAAGGTCTTGGTGTGACAGGGGCAATTCACGGCGTTTCTGTAATAGGTTCTGGTCTTGGAGCAATAGGGCTTGGCGCTCTCGGTGCTATGGAATTGAAAGAAGGTCTTTCTAAAAAAGATACCTTGAAGGTTATAGGAGGCACTTCTGCTATATGTGCCGGTGCGGCAAGCGGTGCAGATTTCCTGGGGAATATCATAGAAGGTCATGGGTTATTCGGAACTAAAGGCCATGCCATATCAGGCATAGCAGAAACATCTGCAAAGGTTTTTGGTATAGCCCACGGGACTGTTGATATAGCTCTCGGAGGACGAGAAGTTATACATGGTATTAAAGAAAAAAATAGAGATAAAATTATAGGCGGAGCCCTTGAGATTGGAATAGGAAGTACCATGGTTATGGGAGCTCTTGGTATAGGAGGCGCTCCTATGGCTGCTGCTCTGGGAGGATTTTTTGTTACAAAACTGGCATATGACCACAGGGATTTTATTAAAGAAGCAGGTAAAGAAGTTTTAGAGAAGATGAGAGATAAATAGACAGGGGGAAATTCTGTATGATTAATACAGGCAGTGATCCGAATCAATTTTTAATAGCCAATCCTCAGGTGTCTTCACGTAAAATTATTACACAGATACATAAAACTGCTGAAAAGCCTGGAGTAATGGCCGGTGAAGCCTTAAATAAAAATTTGAAAGCAGTAACGGATTTTTACAGAGAAACCGGTGAATTTACACCTGTAGACGAAGGGAAAGAATCTGCTGAAAAATCAGGTGAACATCTGTCACAGACACTGACTTCCAGCATAAGACAGGAAAAAGAAGCAAAGATAGAAAATAAGAAAAAAGAAGAAGGAGCAGAAATAAAAAAAGAGGAAAATACTGAAGAGACAGAAGGAAAAGAACATATAGAACAGGGAGAACTGAAAGAAAATATAGAAAAACCTGAAGTAAATATAAAACAGCCAGAAGGAAAAGAAAATATACACGAAGGGGACGTGAAAAAACATAAGGAAACAGAAGAAAAGCATGAAGGTCATGGAGAAAGTCATGAAAAAGGACATAAACACCATGAACCTCTGTGGGTTGAAGGTTCGGATGTATCTCACCTTGGAGCAGTCGCCCTTAATAATATAGCTAAAACTGCCGGTCATGGGGCAAATGCTGTGGTTCATGGAGGAGAAGCGACATCTCATGCAGTAGAGTCAGCCACTCATGGAGCTGAAGCTCTTCACGGAGCAAGTCATGGTGCTTCTGCACTTTACGGCGTTACTGCAGCTGCTGCAGGTATAGGTGCAGTAGGTCTTATAGCAAACAGTGTGAGAGAATTCAAGGAAGGTAACAATGTGGCAGGAACCTCTTCTTTAGTGGGCGGTCTGGGCAGTGCAGGTGAAGCAGTTGCAGGAACACTTCATGCCACACATGCTTTCGGCGCAACAGGTGCAGCCATAGCAGGAGTTGCTTCTACGGTAGCAGGAGTTCTCGGAGGGGTTCACGGAGCCATTGAAATAGGCAGAGGTGCAAAAGAAATTTATGATGGCATAAAAGAACATGATAAAGATAAGATTGTAAGCGGAGCTCTTCAGATAGGAGTAGGAGGTGCTCTCATAGGAGCAGTAGTGACAGGAGGCGTATTGCCTGCAGTTGCGGCAGTAGTAATGGTAGGAGCAAAAATAGCCTATAATAATAAAGAAAAGATAGCCGAACTGGGACATAAGGCCAAAGAAACTGCTGTTAAAATCGGCAATAAAATAGGTGAAACTGCCGGCAAGGCGGGAGATACTATTAAAGAGACATGGAATAATACATTCCACAGGAAAAAAGAAGAAATAAAGGGAGACAATACTGACAATAATGTCTGATAAGGTTAGCATATAGTTTCATAAAAAATGCCTCTTTCATCTGGAAAGAGGTATTTTTTTTGTGAGTAATAAAAGCAATATTTAACATATTATGGCTTTCTATTTTTGCTGGATTTTATTCTGAAAATATTATACCATATTAAGAGAGTGGTGAATATAATTCTTTTGAATTTTGAATTTACAAAAAATGATTCTTATTATTATACAATTGGGTAAAGAAATGTTATAATAATATCAAACTAACAAACATGATTGGTTCTAGCACAACGAAGTATGAGAATTTGTTCCTCCCGTGACGCGTTACGCGTTACGATTCTCATATAAATAAATCTGCCGGGAGGGCTGTATGGAAAAAGAACGATATACGTTGAAAAATTTGTTTCTTCCCAGGTTAAGAGGAAGGCCGTGGAGAGAAATACCTGCCATGCTGATGCTTAATCCTATAGTATGGCTCTGTGAAATTACTATATGGCTTATTTTTGCCATTGGCTCTGCCTATCAGGCATCAGTCCTTGCCCCTCATCTGGATTTTGTAATAATTATTGTAGCTACTGTAGCAACAATAGTATTTCCTGTTATTTATCTTTTATTTATGTGGTTACTGGATATTTTTGAAAGAGAACCTTTAAGATTTATAATTTCTCTCTTTCTCTGGGGGGTTGCATCGACGGGAGGAGCTTTTATAATAAATACTTTTCTCGGAATTATACTGGTACTGATAGGTTCTCTCATTGGAGGAGAAACAGGAGGGCAACTGGCAGCAGTTGTAGGCACCAGTGTTTTTATTGCCCCTGTTGTAGAGGAGTGTCTGAAAGGCCTGGGAGTTATTATTATGGCAGGCCATCATGAGCTTGATGATACTTATGATGGTATTTTATTTGGTTTTTCAGTTGGTATAGGTTTTGCAGCAGTTGAGAATTTGCTTTATTTTTCTGCTGCTTTTAAAGAAGGTCAGACTACTGGCCTGGAATTTTTAAGTTTTGTACTTTACAGATCTATTATATGTATGATAGGTCACGGTTGTTTTACTGCTACAACCGGTATTCTTATAGGCTTTCTGAAAGGAAGAGGACGATGGGCTAAATTTGCTCAGTTTGGAGGTTTTTTGGGTTTACTCGGAGCCATACTGTTACATGGAATCTTTAATGCTGCAGCTATAGGTCAGGATATAACCCAGGCTGTAATATTCGGTAAATTTACTTATCCTCTTCCTATGTTTCATGGGCCTCTTATTTTTTTGATGGGTTTTATTTATTTTATTATAATTATTTTTGCTCTTATTGAATCCCGTGCAAGAATTATCAGAGAAGATACTTATGAAAAAGAAAGACAGAGACAGAAACAGCTCGAACAGAGTATGGGCAGACGTT
>JBEHWP010000509.1:0-5151 GCA_040217665.1 Vulcanimicrobiota bacterium | reverse complement strand
TTTTTTTTAACATTACTTTTACTTCCTGATGGTATCCGATTTTTAAAGGATTTATGTAAAATATATGCTCACTTCAATAATTATTTTTCATAAGGGGGTATTTTTTTCTTTTTACCCCTTGACATATTACCGCACCACTTTTTTCAGGTTTTTCCCATTCTTTTTCAGATGGTTCGTATATAGTGATAATCCAGAGAGTGTTACTGGCAATTCCACAGACTATATGCAAATTGTGTCCATTACAGGTTTTCCCTGAAACAAGACAGCTATGTCCCCGTTTGTCGTCAGGATAATCTTCAATTATTTTACAGTTTAAAAGGACATCCTTAATTTCATCAGGCATTACCGCTCTTTCATTAATTCTTTGCAGTGAATGAAGTTTTATTTGATATTCCTTTTTTAAAACTTTTTCTTTTATAAATACTTCTATTTCTGAAATATTCATTTTACAACCTTTCGTATTACTCAGGGTGAATTTGTGTCAAAAGTGTTGACACTTTTTTCGGATAACCAATCCCGGTAATCCTTTAATCCGGAAAATCCAGGTTCAGACAACCAGTCCAAGTTCCTCCAGATATCCCTTCATTTCCTTACGCACTTCAGATAATTCATTCTCAAGTTCATCTATTTCCTTCTGCACTTCCATTATATCAATTTCCTCTTCTTCTTCAAAGGTGTCAACATATCTGGGGATATTCAGATTAAATTCATTATTTTTTATCTCTTCAAAAGTGGCACGGTAAGCATATTTTTCTACAGTATCAAAGGATTTATATGTATTTACAATTTTTTCAATATCCTCTTCTCTTAACTTATTCTGATTTTTCCCTGCCTCAAATTCTCTGCTCCCATCAATAAAAAGAACATCTGTATTCTTTTTCCCTTTGTTAAAGATCAGGATTGCCGCAGGTATGCCTGTGCCGTAAAATAGATTTGCAGGAAGTCCTATTACTGCTTCCAGAAAATTTTCTTCTATTAAAGCTTTTCTTATTTTTCCTTCCGAAGCTTCTCTGAATAATACTCCATGAGGCACTATAACACCGATTTTACCTGTATCTGTAATGGAAGTTTCAATCATATGAGTGATAAATGCATAATCACCTTTACTTTTAGGAGGTATGCCTCTATGAAATCTGTTATATTTATCTGCTCCTGCCCCGTCCGCTCCCCATTTGTCAAGGGAAAATGGAGGATTTGCAACTACAATATCAAATTTCATCAATCTATCTTCTTCGAGAAGTTTCGGATTTCCCAGAGTATCTCCCCATTCTATACGGGCATTGTCTTTTTCATGTAAGAACATATTCATTTTACACAGTGCCCATGTGCTTCCATTACTTTCCTGACCGTAAAGGGAATAATTTTTACTGTTTATTTCATTTGCTACTTTAATCAATAGCGAGCCGGAGCCGCAGGCAGGGTCACATATTCTATTTCCTTCCGCCGGCTGCAGTAGTTTTGCCAGAAGTGTGGCAACTTCCGCCGGGGTATAAAATTCACCGCCTTTTTTTCCTGCATCACCGGCAAAATTGGATATGAGATATTCATAGGAATTGCCTATAATATCATGATTTCCTGTTCTTGAAGGTCTTAGATCCAGCCTGGGATCTGCAAAATCTTCAATTAAATATTTAAGTCTTTTATTTCTTTCTTTTGTCTGGCCAAGGCTTGCTTCAGAGTTAAAATCAATATTCCTGAAAACCCCTTCCAGCTTGGTTTTATTGGCATCTTCTATTTTTTCAAGAGCCATGTTTATTATTTCTCCTATATTAGATTCATTACGGTTACTGTATATAAAATCAAAATCACATTCATGGGGCATTATAAATCTTTCACGGCTCATTCTGCGGGAAATACGCACTTCATCACCATCGAACTGGATTTTATACTGTTCGTATTTATCTTTCCACACATCACTTAAATATTTAACAAACAGGAATACCAGTATATAGTTTTTGTATTCCGAAGGGTCTATGACTCCTCTGAAGGTATCGCAGGCTTTCCATACGATGGAATTGATTTCGCTCTGACTGATCTGCCGGTCTGGCATATTTTTTGCTCCTTTCAAGCTTTAAACATTTAATAATAAAGTTTCAATAAATAATTTTCGTTTTTTCTGGATCTCTTTCACCAGGAAATTTTCTCTGAGAGAGAGATTGTAAATTTTTGCAATTTTTATCTGTCTTTCCACAGGCGGGATGGAGATCCTTAGCTGCCCCAGAAGTTTCCTGTTAATTATCGGTATATTTGTTCCTGCTCCATGGCTTTTTAAATATTCCTGGGCCGGCTTCTGGTTAATATACCAGGCAAGGTAAGGAGGAGTAATTGTTTTTTGATCTTTTATTCTGATTATATAAAAATGCGATGCTGCAATAGTTTTTCCCGGGGGCCTGTCTATAAGAGTGGCAAAATTTTTATATCCTCTCGGAGTAAAAAGAATATCATCCTGTAGAAGATAATATTCTTCTTTCAGTTCATATTCTTTAATACAGGTTTTTGTAAGGTTATCAGTGTTCAATGTATAGTCATCATTAATGTTACTCATCTGGATAACAGAAACGTTTCCATCAGGTGAAGGCATTATTTTTTCCCGGAATTGATAGCCAGTAGTAATCAAGGCTATATCTTCCAGTTTGGCCTGAGCAAAGGATTTATTCATTCAGCATCTTTCCTTTGTTGTATATTTTAAATGCAGTATGGATTTTACTCAAAAAGTATAACATGGATATTTTAAAAAGTCAAGAGAATTTTTTGCAGTATAATTTTTACTACAATTATTAAACTTTATAAAACAAGTCAGCCGTTTTTATAAAGCCTTGATTTTACTGGTTTTTATATAGTTTACAAGAGATGAATTTTTTATAATTTACCGGATTGCAAGAAACACTTGCATTTACAGGGTTTAATTTTTTCGAAATGTCATTAAATTCCTCTTTAACAGCTTTATTTTCTGTCATTGACTGTTTCGTTATATTTATGTTAATATAACGGTTATGAGAGTCAAACTGAAAATAAGCATAATAAATGACAAAGAAGAATCCTTCATGGGTATAGGACTCGTGTGGCTTTTAAGGAAAATAAAAGACACAGGTTCAATAAGCCAGGCAGCAAAGGACATGGATATGTCTTATGCAAAAGCTCACAGGATAATAAAAAGACTCGAAAAAAACACAGGAAAAAAAATACTTGACACAAAAACAGGCGGTATAGACAGAGGAGGGGCTTTACTTACTCCCTTTGCAGAAGATTTTATTGAGAAGTATGATAAATATCAGAAAAAAGTTAAAGATTACGGAGAAAAAGAATTTCTGGTTTTTCTCAGGGATATTGGAGAAAATAACGATGCTATATAGAAAAAAAATATATTTGCTCATATTTTTTGTTGCTTTGTTTTTTCTCTTTTTTGTGCAAACCTATAAACATATCATAGCCGGCTCATATGATAAACGTATTACCGTATTTGCCGCAGCTTCCATGACTGAACCATTCATGGAAACAGGGAAATTATTTGAACAAAAAAACCCGGGAGTCAGGGTTGTTTTTAATTTTGCCGGCACCCAGAAGCTTCTTGCTCAATTAAAGGAAGGTGCGAGAGGAGATATTTTTGTTGCTGCAGGTCTTGAAGAAATAAATGAATGTGTAAAAAATTCTCTAATTGTTCCCGGTACACAAAAGATATTTGCCGGTAACCATCTTATTATTGTATTTCCACGTGACAATACCGGAAAAATTACAGATATTTCAGATCTTACAGGCAAAGGCCTAAAAATTGTAATGGCTGATACATCTGTTCCAGGAGGGCGTTATACAATGAAAAGCCTTGAACTTATGGAGAAATATTATGGAAAAGGATTTAAAAATAAGGTTTTAAAAAATGTTGTTTCAAGAGAAGAAAATATTAAAATTGTTATGACCAAGATCCTTCTCGGAGAAGGAGATGCAGGATTTGTTTATGTTTCAGATGTTGATTTAAAAGGGAAAAAAACCGGTATCATAAAAATTCCGGATAAATGTAATGTTTCCGTATATTATTATGCAGTATCATTGAAAAACACAAAGCATATGAAAATTGCAGATAAATTTGTTGAGTTTCTTCTTTCTGAAGAAAGTCAGACTATTCTTAAAAATTATAATTTTATCCCCCTTAATAAATAGCTACAGGAGATTATGAAGAAAAAAAAGTGCCCCTATATATTTTTTACAATTATACCTTTAATGTTATTACTTGTTTTGCCAGTTCTTTCTTTATTATTAAAAACATCTCCGAAAATTTTTATTTCTTCTTTAAGAGATTACAGTATATGTCAGGCAATATTACTTACTATATTAACAAGTTCTCTGTCTGTATTACTGATTTTTTTATTCGGAACGCCTCTGGCATATCTTATGGCAGGAAAACATTTCAGAGGGAAAAGTGTTTTTTCTGTATTAATAGAGCTTCCCTTTGTTCTTCCTCCTGCCGTAGCAGGCATTGCTCTCCTTATTGCCTTTGGCAGAAATAGTTTCACCGGCAATTTCTTCGATACAGCAGGTATTGAAATAGCTTTTACTCCTATCGCTGTTATTTTTGCCCAGATGTTTGTTTCATCACCTTATTACATAAAGAGTACTATAAATGGTTTTTCTATGGTTCCCGGGGAACTGATAGAAGCTGCAGAGATAGACGGTGCCACCGAATGGAAAATTTTTAAAGATATTATTCTTCCTCTTTCCCGGAGATCCATAATGAGCGGTATTATTCTCTCCTGGGCCAGAGCAGTGGGAGAATTCGGAGCAACTATTATTTTTGCCGGCAACTATCCGGGAAGAACACAGACAATGTCACTTGCAGTTTATCTCGGATTGCAGAGTGATTTGAATAAAGCTATTACACTGGCAGTTATTTTACTCGTTATTTCTTTTGTTATATTATTTACGGCAAATAAAAATTTATTTTCATATGAATTAAGGTGAAATACATCCACAGGATTTCAATTAATATCTCCTCATAAATGTTGACTATTTATCATCAATCAAGTAAACTCTTAAAATAGTAACAGGCCATCGGTGAATACCTGGTTACCGATCACAGACAAAAGGAGTTTCTTCAATGAAAAAAATAGTCATACTCGGTGCAGGCCCTGCAGGACTGGGCTCTGCATGGAGACTTTT
>JBEHWP010000508.1:0-5161 GCA_040217665.1 Vulcanimicrobiota bacterium | reverse complement strand
CTTGTACTGTCCTGAAATATGTGGATAACTATATGGCCATAATCCATTAATATCCATGTACCATCTTCATAGCCTTCCCGTTTCATTGTCAAATTTGCTTCTTTCAACTCTATCTGTATGGCATCTGCTATGGCACGATTTTGTACAAGTGAATGTCCTGTTAATATAATAAAATAATCCGCTATAATACTTATGTCTTTTAAGTCTAAAACAACAGGATCTGTTGCTTTTTTATCCATAGCTGTGGAAACGGCTTTTAATGTTATATCCAGTATTTTATCTGTACTTATAACTGGCAATTTTCGCTTCACTCCTTTTTGTAAATTCTTCTGTATTTATAATACCATAGTAAAATGAATAATGTAAATAGGGAACAGGTAGAGAAAATAATAAAATCAGACCTGATGGCCTGATTTTATTATTTTCTGGAATGGTCGACTCAGTTAACCAGTCCATTTCCTATTGGAAGGCCTGATGCATTATAATCCATATTCAGACCTTCACTTCCCCCTGATGGTATTGTTGCATAAAGCAGTTTTAAAAGTGTGAAAGGCTGAGTTGTCTGAGTGCCTGCCGGCTCTGCTGTTATCATTACAGTGGAGCTGCCGTCATTAATAGTGTAAGAGAATGTTTTAGTCGGTGCCTCTGAAGCGGAATTGAATTTGCCTATTAATTCTGCACTGCCGCCTCTGACAAGCCATGCACCGTAAGTCCATGATGAGGTTAATTTTTCTAATGTCAAAAGATTGCTTCCAGAAGAAGACTTGAAACTTATTTCATTATTATTTATTACTCTATATTTGCCAGTTATATTTGCAGTACTTTCACTGCTTACAAGTAACCTGGTAGTTCCCCCTTCTATTATGGCATATCCGGGATTTAATGCTACCTGGCCCGTAGTAGTATTTATAGTCCCTCTTAATATTGGCTGTGTAGGTGTTGAACTGCTCTGTTCCACGCTGATAAATATGTCTGTAGCGTTTCTGAGATTATCACCTGACTTGAGTATGAATGGTTCATTCAGTTTTCCTATTTCTCCGCCTTCAAGATTTCTGATAATATTACCATCGGTTATCTGAAATTTTTGTATGTTTTTAGCACTTCCATTCACTGTTGCCCACATTTCATAATGGCCGGTGTTTCCTATAGTGTTCAATTCAACCAGTCTGTTTAATACAGTAGTTATAGTATAAGCAGTAACGGGTACCCCTGTTGGAACAGCACTGCTTCCGCTATCTCCTCCGCACCCTGCAAATAGAAACATAAGAATTATCAATAAACAACTTATTTTTAACATATGATAATAACTGGCACTTATACCAGCTTATATACCTCCTTTTAGATTTTCAATATAATTATTTTTATAAAGTCCAGATTGTGCTTTAACACAAAAAAGCCTGTTTCACCTCCTGTAATAAAAAGTTTTAATTAATTTTCGACGAAATAACTCTTAGTCCTCCCATATGTGAAAATTTTGTAAATCAGTCAGATAGTACTTGAATTATAGAGAGGATTTATATAATTTTTATCGAATATAATTTTTATTGAAGTAATTTTTTATTTTAGTGGCTATTATTATAGTTTATATGAGAATCGTGAAGGGTGAAGAGAGGGATACTTTTTCATTCTTCCTTATGAGCATCAGGTCATGGCAGGTAGTTTGAAATAATTTGGAATGCGTAAAGTGTAATGGGTTATACGATATGGATAGAAACCCGTTACGCGTCACGACTCTTATAATATATGCCGTCGGAACGAGAGGTAAATTTAGTCTGTGTTTAAGAATTTTTCCAGATCACATAAAGTATTTGATGCAGTGAAATTCAGTCTGAAATATAAATTTATAGTCTGTTTTGTAATAATCATAGCTGTTGCTATATGTGCTATATCACTAATCAATGTTATTTCATTTCGCTCATATCATTACAGGCAGGTTGAAGATGAAGGTCTTATTCTGACAGAGACTCTTGCAAGAGGAACCATTCAGTCAGTTATTGACAAGAGTTTTTCTTCTCTTGATGAATTTGTAGAGTCTTTGAAGGAAAAACAGAATATTGAATATGTAATTTTTCTGGATGAAGACGGAAAGGTGATAACCCAGGGCGGGAAAGAAATACTTCAAAAAGATTCCGATACAGGTGAATGGAAACCGCAGACAATGAGACCTTCCGATATAATACCGCAGAATATCAATGATGCTTCTTTTGCTTCAGTAAATTTTGACAGTCCCAGTAAATCAATTACTTATTACAATGATATGTACAGTAATTACATAAATGAAACTACATGTGCACTTTTGATAGGCAGAAAAAAGCATGGTGCAGTAAGGGTAGGTTTTTCTCTTGAACATGTCGATGACGAAATCATGTGGCATATATGGAGAAGTATTTTAATAGCCATACTTGCCATTATAATAGGAGTTATGGCCGGAACTTATTTCACAAAGAGAATAACAGATCCTCTCGAATTGCTGGTTGAGGGTACAAAAGCTCTGTCTTCAGGTAAGTTAGATTATCGTGTCCCTGTTCAGACAGAAGATGAACTTGGTATTCTTGCATCTGCTTTCAATCAGATGTCATCCAATCTGCTTATGTATATGGAGAACCTTAAAAAGGCCAATTTACTCTTAAGCAGACGTGTTAATGAACTGACACTGCTCTATGATGTCAGTCAGGCTGTCAATCAGACCGATGATATAGATGAACTGCTTATAATAATTCTGGATGCCATACTGAAGGGTGTAAGTTCCGAAAAAGGTTCTATTATGCTTATAGATGAAAAAACAGGAGCCCTGGTACTGAGAGCCCTTAAAGGTGATGACATAATAGAAAAATCAAAAAGAACTCAGATATTTAAAGTAGGTGAAGGCATCGCTGGTCTTGTGGCACAGACAGGAAAACCTGTTATGGCCAATAAAGGTTATAATGATCCCAGATTTTTACTCAGAGAGGAACGACAGGATGATTATAAAGTCAGAAACCTTATGTGTGTTCCTATGATAATCAATGACAAGGTTATAGGCATTGTAAATGTTACAAATAAAAAGAAGGGTAAAGATTACGATGAAGATGATAATGGGCTTCTCACGACCCTTGCCACACAGCTGGCCGTTATAATAGAGAGATCAAGGCTTCATACCCTTGCCATTACGGACGGACTCACACAGCTTTATATACACAGATATTTCCAGATACGTCTCGATGAAGAGATACTCCGTTCAGAACGTTACGGTTATCAGTTTGCCCTTATAATGTTTGATATAGATCATTTCAAGAAATTCAATGACACCTATGGCCATCAGCAGGGTGATATAGTTCTTATAGAAGTGGCAAAAGCTGTAAGAGATAGTTGCCGTACCAACATAGACATCCCTGCCCGTTACGGAGGAGAAGAATTTGCCATAATACTTCCCGAACAGAGTGCTCAGGGAGCAAAAATATACGCAGAAAGATTGCGAAAACTTATAGAACAGAAGGAATTCCCCGGCCAGACTACTCCTCTTCATGTGAGTATAAGTATAGGTGTGGGCACTTACCCCATGGATGCCTCTGCCAAACAGGAGCTTATAAAGAGAACAGATGAGGCTCTTTATTATGCCAAAGAGCATGGCAGAAATCAGGTATGGACAGTTCAGGAAATGGTTCAGAAAATGGCTGAAGAAGAAAGTGGAAAGAGTGAAAAGTGAAAAGTGAGTAGTGAAGAGTGACGGGTGAAGAGTGAAGAGTGACGCGTTACGCGTTATGCGTGACGGGAGGATACTAATTGTTTTAACAATTTGCCGGAGTTGTTTTTCTCGCAGTCCTTGAGCATTGTTATATCTGAAAATCTAAAAATCCTTGAAATCCCCGAAATCCCTGAAATCTCTAAAATCCCTGTACTGAGAGAGTTTTTTCTCCGTGATAAATAACCATGCCCGGTTTTGCTCCTTTAGGTTTCTTTACATATTTTACGAAGGTATAGTCTACGGGGACATGGGATGAGTTTTTCCCTTTACTGTAACGGGCTGCCAGTGATGCCCCTTTATGGAGTGTTCTGTAAGGTATGGCAGACATATCTAAAGAGCGTGGATTTTTGATTATTACATGAGATCCCGGAATACCTTTGGCATGAAGCCATATGTCGTTTCCTTTTGCTATTTTCATTGTAAGCATGTCGTTCTGCCTGTTATTTTTACCTGCCATAATAGTCCAGCCGTCTTCACTTATGACCTGTATAAAGGAAGGCATATCTTTATCTTTCTTTTTCTCCTGAGGTTTTTTGTCTTTTATGATGTCATTTTCTACCAGTTCTTCCTTTATTTCCCCGAGTTCCTTTACTGTTTCACAGAGTTCCAGGGACATGGAAATATTCTCAATATAATCCTGCTCTTTAAGAAGATCTTCCATCTGTTTTCCCGATGATTCCATTATTTTCAGGGATTTTTTATATTTTTTAAAATAGGCCTGCCCGTTCTGTGACATGGAAATAGAGGGATTTATGTCAATCACGATTGTTTTCTGTTCTTCGTCGAAAATGTCGACTAATTCAACAGTGTTTCCCCCTGGGGTAATATGTAAATGGGCCAGTATGATATCACCTTTTTTCTTATATTCTTCCCATTTTCCGGCTTTTTTCATCTGCTCTTCAAGCCGTTTTTTATCTTCCTTTAATTTCTTTTTATAATTGAAAATACCGTCTGAAAGGGATTTTTTCTCTCTGTTAAAAATTTCTATGTTATTCTGTATTTTATATCCTCTGTCTGTGGCTCTGTTGAAATCTTTTATTGTTTCTCCCTGTAAAGAAGGGAGTAGTTTTAATTCTATTGGATAGACAAGAGGCAGTTTCCAGGAAAGTTTTTCTTCACCTTCTGCCATGTAAAGATATGCAGTGCAGCTTTCGTTGATTTCATTCCATGTTTCTTTCCATATATGATAAAGATTTTTCAGTTCCTTTATTGAGAGATTGTTCACCTTTTCAGGTGTTAAGCCTGTCCGTATGATAATTTCTTTTGCAATCAATATACCGACACCATTGAAATGTTTTACGAGATTTTTTTCTAAATCACCTTCCGATAAGGCCAGTTTAACAAAAGTTTCTTCTTCTACGTGAAAAGGATTCTCTTTCTTTTCCAGGGGAGGATCTATATAAATTTCACCGGGAAGTATTTCTCTGTGTCTGTTCA
>JBEHWP010000507.1:0-5180 GCA_040217665.1 Vulcanimicrobiota bacterium | reverse complement strand
TCGGGCAGTATTGTGTCTGCCTGAATTTCAAGTTCTTCCAGGGAATAAATTGGTTTATCCACATCAAGAGTAAACATCATGTCTCCAAATGTTACAGTGGCTCCGAATTCTACGAGAGACGAGGCCATGCCGAATCTATCCATGGCACATACCATAAGTATTTTTTTATTTTTAATATTTATAATATTTTCTCTGACCAGATATTCAACAGTTTCTCTTTCAAGAGTATTCTTGAGACTGCTTCCATCTACAACAGGAGTTATTTTAACTGCTTCTTTAAGTCTCAGACCATCTCTTAAGGCATATCTTTTAGCTTTTGAGTAAAGATATATATCTATTCCGCCGAGGCCTATGGCGTCAACCTGACCGTCAAGATCTTTTAAAAGAGTGACAGCTTTTTTAAAATCTCCGTCTGTACCTGTACGATGTATTTCAAAATCTGTATCCAGAAATCTGCTCTTTACATAATGGTCTCTTCTGGATGAGCCAAGACTTACACTTACTATTTTTTTCATTAAATAGTGAAAAGTGAAAAGTGAAAAGTGAATATTATTCACTTTTCACCTCTCACTTCTTACTGTTCACCTCTTACTTTATAACAGATTTGTTTGATTTCTGCTTCTCCAATGGAACGATCGAAACTTCTGAAACCTGCCAGTTTAAATCCATGTTTTTTTGCCAGTTTTCCTATTTCTTCTATTTTTTCTACGGAAATTTTCCTTCCCAGACTGTAATTTTCATATCTTTTTTCAAGAGCCAGGAGTATTGTTTCCGACATACATGCAAGGGCAACACCTTCAGGATAACCGAAATTATAACCGAAATCTACAACACCCGGTACCTGTACGAGCCCTCCTTCTATGACCAGTACGTCTGGCCTGAGAGTTGCCACTTCTCTGCATACATCATGAGGGAGTGCGACATCACATATAACAGAACCCGGTTTCGGATATTCCGGTTGTATTATGCCATGAAGGCTGTTTGTAGCAGAAATAACTATATTACTTCTCTTTACGCTGGCCTGAACATCTGTAGAGAAGGTAACATGAATATTTTTCTGTTCTTTAATAACATCGGCCTGTTGTTCCATTCTTTTTCTACTTCTTGCTACAAGTATCAATTCTCCTACTTTATCAGAGAGTATGTATGAGCAGGCACTGCCTATGGAACCTGTTGCACCTATGACTGAAACAGTAGAATTTTTTACGTCAATATTCATTAATTCTGCCGCTTTCAGTGTTCCTTCTATTGCCATGGCAATTGTCAAACTGTTGCCGCTTGTAACAGGAATGGACAGGTTTTTAGAAACAGTTTCCCCTGCATCTCCCACGACAGATGTATAAGCTCCCAGGCCAAGTATTCTGGCTCCTAAATCTTCGGCAATATGTCCTGTTTCTATTATTTTCTGATATACTTTTTCTCTGGGAAGGGAAAGAAACTGTGCAGGGAAGAGGGGACATGTGAGAAACCATCCTTCTGCTTCCACTCCTGTCTCTGATTTTATGCCGGTAATATGGGATGCTTCATAGGGAGGCATCCATTCAAGCATTTTTTCAATAAGTTCCATTCTTTTATTTGCTGCTTTTGGTTCCACACGTATTACATCCTGAATATCTATAGGATGTATGATGAATGCAAAATTTTCCACTAAATCTGTCCTTCTTCAATTGCTTTTTTCATTCCTTCAAGCATCATAAGAGAATTTTCTCTTACTTTCACTATTAAAGTGGGGCCGATAAGTTCCTCCAGGGCAGGGATGCCGAAATCAAAATCAACTCCCAGTATAACTTCCGTTCCTTCCGGTACATGCTTAAATAGCCACTTACCTTCAAATTTGTCCAGATCTCCTTCTATGAGCTTATAGGTAATACTCAGACCTTCCGGGTCAAAATAATCTATTTCTTTCCAGTATATAGGTGTGCCGTCAACATTAGTTTCCCAGTCAGTAATAGTTTGATTTTCTTTTCTTTCTATTACAGTGACAGAAGAAACATCTCTCATGTAATCAGGATATTTCTCCATATTGCATGCCAGCTTATATACTGTTTCAGGGCGGGACTTTATAATTATTGATGTTTCAACGTAAGGCAAAATTCAGACCTTTTCAGGTATTCACCTCCTGAATGTTTAGATGCGTGATGCGTGATACTATAATCGTGACGCGTAACACGTCACACGGGTGATTTCGTGATGCGTGATGCGTAATGCGTGACGCGTGACGGGTGGTTTCATAATACATAACGCGTGATGCGTGTTTTATCGGTACCGGGCGACCACAGGGTGTCATCCCTACTCTTCACTTTCCACTCTTCACTCTTCACCCTTCACTCTTCACTTTTCACTCTTTACGACTCACTATATCGAAAGTGTTTTTTTCGCTTCCTTTATAGCTTCTTCCAATATAATTACGACTTTATCTATTTCTTCCTCTGTTATAATAAGAGGAGGTTCAAACCTTATAACTTTTGGCTTATTCAATGTATATCCTGCCGTAACTCCTCTTTTTACCAGTGCAGGTATAAGTGCTCCTCCGATACCTTCTTTTGTCAGTTCTACTCCTATGAGTAATCCTTTACCTCTTACAGAATCTATTACTTCGGGATATATATATTTAAGTGCCAGGAGTTTATTTAAGAGGTATTCTCCTGTTACTGCCGCTTTTTCCGGTAATCTGTCTCTTTTAAGTATTTCTATTGTTTTTATAGCTGCAATACATGCCAGAGGGCTTCCTCCGAAGGTTGATGTATGGATAAGGGGATCCCTTTTAAAGCAATTCCATACATGAGGTCTTGCAATGAAAGCACCTGTGGGAATTACTCCTCCTCCGAGAGCTTTGGCTACGGTTATTATGTCAGGCACAACTCCGTAATGGTCCACTGCAAACATTTTTCCTGTCCTTCCCAGGCCTGTTTGGACTTCATCTGCTATAAGGAGAATATTTCTTTCTGTACATATCTTTCGTATATAAGGCCAGTAATCATCAGGCGGTACTATAATACCTCCTTCTCCCTGTATGGGTTCCAGGATAAGTGCTGCAGTATGTTCATTTATAGTTTTCTCTAAAGCTTCCGTATCACCGAAGGGGATATAGACAAGTGGTTTATCTTCTTTCTTCAGCCCTGTTTCCCCTGTAACGCCCATACCATGAAAAGCATTTATAGCTGATATTATCTGAGTTTTTCCCGTAGCAAGTCTGGCAATTTTCAGAGCACCTTCAACTGCTTCTGCACCGCTGTTACATAAGAAGGAAAAGGTAAGATCGCCGGGAGTAATTTCTGCCAGTAATCTGCAAAGCTCTCCCAGTGGTCTGGAAAAGAACAGTTTTGATGACATAGCCATTTTATCCAGTTGCTCTTTAACAGCTTCAATAACTTCAGGATGTCTGTGGCCAAGAGAAAATACACCGTAACCTCCTGCACAGTCTATATAAGATTTCCCGTCTATATCTCTTATATAAACTCCTTCAGCAGTCCATTCAACGGAATTATAACCGGCAAATTTATAAAGCCTTGCAAGAGAAGGGTTGTGAAAATGCTGATAGTGTTTAATTGTTTCATTAATAATTTCTTTAGAATTCATTATAAACTCCTGTTTTTCGATTTTTCGACAGAGTGTTCTCTTTTCCTTCTCTAATACTGATAACTTATAATATGGCACAACTGTCACATTCAGAGTGATAGTCTAAATACTCATTTATTAATTGAATAAGTGAGTCGTAATTATCTGTATGAAATATGTGTTCCCTTAACCTGGTTGCTCCTCTGAGACCTTTGATATACCATGCAAGATGTTTTCTTATGTGTTTAAATCCTGTAATTTCTCCTCTGTATTCTATAAGTAAAGAGGCATGTTTTAATGCAATATTCATTCTCTCTCTTACAGAAGGCGGAGAAGGTAAATCTTTACCTTTCAGTCCTGCTATTACTGAAGAAAATATCCATGGATTACCCATAGACGCTCTACCTATCATAATACCGTCACAACCTGTTCTAGAGATAATATTTCTTGCATCGTCATAGTTTTTTATGTCTCCGTTACCTGTTACAGGAATGGAAAGTTTGCTTTTCATTAATTTTATTATTTCCCAGTCTGCTTTTCCGCTGAAATGCTGCTGCGGAGTTCTGCCATGAATGGTTATGGCACTTACGCCTTCTTCCTGTGCCATTCTTGCAAAATTCAGAGTTTCTTCATAATCTCCTGACCAGGTTTTTCTCATTTTAAGAGTAACAGGTATTTTTACACTTTTTACAACAGATTTGATAATTTCTCTTGCCCTGGGAAGATCTCTCAGCAGGTCTGCACCTTCCCGGTTCTGTATGACTTTTCTTACAGAACATCCGGCATTTATGTCTACCATGTCACCACCTGATGCCTCAACTATTTTGGCAGCCTCTGCCATTATATCGGGGCGCCATCCTACAAGCTGAATATTTATGGGTCTTTCAGCTTCTGAGAAAGCGAGCATATCTTTTGTTTTACTGTTCTGATATACAAGAGCCATACTGCTTAACATTTCGGAATATATAAGGCCACAGTCAAAAGTTTTTACTATTTCTCTGTATGCTCTATCGCTTATTCCTGCAAGAGGTGCAGCTATGACAGGATTTTTTAGAAAGATATTTCCAATGTTCAATAAAAATCAACCTTTTTTTTAAAAGGAATTATAATGGAAATTTTTACATGAGTCAAGAGAACTTCAACTGATATTGTATTTCATATTTCATTATCGACCTGAACGTAAGCATGTAATAAATTGCATACTCTCCTGCTGTGTAACGCGTCACAGGTCATGAAGTAATTATTGACCTGAGCATAAGCATGTAATAAATATTTTCCTCCCGTCACGCGTGACGCGTTACGTGTCACGAGAAGCTTATATGTATGATTTATGCTCACATCAGTAATTTCTGATAAATTATTATGAAATTAACTATAATAGGTTTATGAAATTAAATATAAGTTCCAGTAAAAGTGAAAACAACTGTCGTGAAAAATGCAATCGTACCTTATTGAAAGGTTGCTTTTATCTTGCCATATATTGCATTATCTGGTATAATTACAAAAACTTATATAGTTATTTAAAATATATCTTTTAAAAAATTGAGTAAAAGGAAAAGCTATATTAAAAGCAATTTAGTTTTTATGAAATTTTTCAGGATTACTTATGGTTTGAACCTGGC
>JBEHWP010000506.1:0-5187 GCA_040217665.1 Vulcanimicrobiota bacterium | reverse complement strand
TATACTCCCCGGTTTTCTGGTCTTTCTTAAGCCTATAAAAAGTAAATTCGTTTATGGTATTCTGGCAGGCTTTATGAATTATAATATCGTATTTCTTTAAAAATTTTATTCCAAAATCCACAGAGTCAGGCCCTTTTATTGCCGCCCTGGCTCTCACTCCGAGTGTTTGAAGTTTCTTTATCGTCTTGGGTTCCGCACTATCAAAAGTGACAGGAAGAGTTCCTATTTTCTCTTTTATTTTGTCTGCCAGCAACTCATCAGAGCATTCCCTGATGTAAAGTTCATCAAATATATAAATCTTTCTGTTTCTTCTATCAAACTGAAGAACTGACATAGCTGCCGGGTCTGGGTAAAAACCAAAATCTCCCCCTGCTTTTCTTTTATCGAAGGTAGGAATGAGAGAGGTTAAATCTTCCACTGTAAATCTAAATACCACACCCTCCAGAACGCCCCATTCACCAAGGACGTAAACTGTAAACATATAAGGGTCTTTTGTATCTTCAATTCTTTTAATATCATCTCTTGTAAGGAATTTATTATCCTTATAGGTGGTTTTAAGAATAAGGAGATCTTCTGACTGATAGAAAGTTTGCTTATCACTCCAAGTAACAGGAAGGAAGAAACGTTTATATATCCAGTGAGTTTTAAAAATAGGATTGAAACTAAATATTACTATTTTTTTATCTTCCTGTTTTATACCCTGCTCTATAGCTTCATCATCACAACCTCTGAGTCTTTTTTCCAGTTGATTAAAATCTACCTCTGATGTTTCAGTTGCTTCTTCTATCCAGATGTAATCTATTACTCCGTCTATGGGTGTTATTGATTTAAGCTTTTCAACATCATCCAGCCCTTTAAATATAATCTGCTTTTTATTCAAAAGACAGGTTACAACCATATTTGTCTCGTTTACTTTAAAAAACCTGGAAAGTTTTAATTTATTAATAGCTTTTTTTATTTCATTAAAAGTACTGTCTCTGAGTGTAACACCGACATTTCTTGTTATAAGCCAATTCTTATTCTTATACAGTACGCTAAGAATACACCTCTGTGCAAGCCAGTATGATTTCCCCGAACTGCTACCGCCATAAAATATCTGAATAGAAGACTGACAATCTAAATAAGGATAATAAACTTTATTCATTTTTACGGGTATTTTAACTTTCATTTTCTCCACCAAATAATTTTATTTCTACTTCTATTTTCACATCACCGGTAATGGGTTCAGGAACAGATTTGAATTCTTCGGGTTCTTTATTACACATCCATTTCCAACAAGCTTCTCTATCCGGAATTACTCTTTTAGTGATAACTTCAGTTTCAATATTTCCATCTTTATCGGTTTTCACTTTCTTTTCCTTGTATCGAAAACCTTCACATCGTGTCAAAAAGGCATTTATTACTCTACCGGTAACAATTTTTCTACCTACTTCTAAAGTGTCCTGAAAGTCCTGATATTTTTTTTGCCATTCATAAAAATTACTTCTAGCAATTCCAAGGCATTCAGCAATTTGCGTATCCGTTAAGCCTTTTTTAGCAAGCTTTTTAACTTTTGGAAGTATCTCTTTAGAATACTTAGTTTTTCTTCCCATAAAATTATCCTCAAAAAACAAAAAGAAGACGCGAAATTTCTTACATTTCGTATCTTCTTTAATTTTCTCCAGTATATCACATTCTGTCAATCCAGTAAATAACTGGGATCGTTTTCTTTATCTTTATTTCGTTCTATATAAAGTTCAATCCATTTCTGTAATAAAGATGATTTATTAATAGAAAGCTTCCTGGTAATTATTTCAAATTCTTCAGCAGTCTTTTTCTCTACCTTTACAGCTATAGTTTTCGTACAAGAGATGTATTTTTTATTCATTAATCTGCCTTCTTTCACTTATTGCTTGAAATTTCTCAATACAATCTGGGCAAATAACATCCTGGGTATTCTGCAAAATCTCTGCAGGTCCGTTTTCCCATTGTCTTGTATGAATATCTTGAATGGCCTTACACCATACACACCGCTTTATCAATTCATCTTCCTCTCTTTCCTCTAAAATTTCGAGTCTATTTATTACTCTATCTATATCGTTCCTAATTAAATCAAGATAAACTTTCTGATGTAAGAGTTCCTTTAAATCTTTTACTGACTGGCTGAATGACTGTATATATTGTTTTGTTTCCAGTGTGAATTCTAATTGTTGTGTTTTACTATGCTGCATTGCTCGTTTTCTCCTCAATCTTCTTATCTTTTTCCTTGTCTGGTTCCAGTTTTGCAAAAGTCGCCTGTAATCTCCAAGTTTTATACTGCAGTACGTCTGCCTGTTCTTTCAGTATTTTCGCATCTTTATTAAGGTTTTCCAATTCTCTGATAATAAAATCTCTATAATCCATTATGCCGCCAGAACCTCCTCTTCTTTGAAATAACTTTCAGCACATGTTATGCAGTGCCAATAATCCACCGGATTGTCGGTTTCTATTGTTAACGACTTGGAGGTTAAACTGTCATCTCTGGTATTCATCGGTAAAAGTGAATTTCCGCATTTCTTACACTTTCTTTTTATTTGTCTCTTCTTACTTCTCTCTGGTGATAAAACTTCTATTGCAGTATCCCTGACTCTCATATCTTCTTCCTCCTGCTCTCTATCTTCCATGAAATCCATATACTCTTCTATTTCTTTTAAGTCTTCTGTAGTTTTCTGTAGTTTTCTGGTATTCTTTATCTGCTGCAGGGCTTTCTCATTATTGATTTTTATTTCTTTTTCAAACTCTTCTTTTGTCTTATTCTTTTTTTCGGATTTTTCTAATATTTCTACCATTTCCGCAGGGGTCAACTCGGTATTATCTTCAATTACTGTATAGGTAAAAGGGGCCCTACCTATGCCTGAGAATTCTCCTCTATTTCTTAATATTTTCTTTTCATCTGCAAGCCTTATTAAATGCCTTCTCACTCTTGCGTTATTGTATATTTTTAAATGATTTAAAAATTTCTCAGGAAAAGTTCCAGTCTTTTTGTCCCATACGAGATTACAGGGTTGATGTTTTTTAATATAATCTATTATTCTATTGTCTAAAACTTCGTCAGTAATTCTTTCTCCTCCAAGTTTATATTGTTTTTTTGGTTTCTTTTCTTTAGAATTTACTGTTACTATTTCTTTATCTTCTCTGTAACCTTTTGCGACCTTATTTAAACTTTCCGCGAATTTTGTAAACTCATAAAGTCTAGATCGCTCTTCTGGTTTAATTTCCGGCTGTTTCTCTACTGGTTTTATACACTGCAAAGTTTTTAAAAAACCGAGAATAACAGGATCGCACTTAATATTTACATTAAAATTAAAAGTAATTTCTGGCATTTTATTCAGTCCTTTCTATGTATAGATATTTCTTTACTTTCCTTGTTGTCATAAATACTCACGCATACGCTATAAAACGCTTCTTTATCAGAATTATAATTATAAGGAAACATTGGAAAAGGACTTCCTGATATAATAAAATTATCAATTTCAACTCTTTTCGCATAAGAAAATCCTCTTTCTTCTTTCCCAAATGCTGATATATACTTGCAAATCTTAAATCTATATCGCTCTAATTTTTCTTCGATTTCTTCTTTTTGTTTTTTAATTTTCATTATTTCTTTTATAGAATTTACTGTTATTTTTGGCGTTTTTTTCACTTGCCCCTCAGTCCTTTCTTTCTTCCAATGAGCCGGGTTCCAGGGGTTACCTGCCGGCCCATCGGAAAGTTAATTAAAATATCTCTGTATTTGTTCGCCAATCCATTTGCCCATGGGCGGAGGAACGGCGTTGCCTACCTGTCTATATATCTGACTGGATTCGCCTGAGAATTTAAAATCATCGGGGAAGCCCTGTAACCGTGAATACTCTCTTACTGTGTAAGGTCTTATACGGGTCCCGTCATTGACCAGTCGAGTTGATAAATCCTTGCTGTAATGAGCTATACAACATGGAGCTATATCGTTAATAGATGATATTATTGGTCTATCCCTGTAAGCTCCATTAAGTCGGGACTGTACGTAATCAGGAATATTTACTTCCGGATCTTTCTCCAGTACATCTTTTAAAAGAGTTTGTTTGTTGAATAAAGGATACTGGACGTTAAAAGGTTTCTTACTGCCGAAAAGAATTAGTCTCTTACGATTTTGAGGGAGCCAGATATTTGCATTCACGGGACATTCAATCCGGATATAATAATCTGGAAGCCTGGTCAGTGCCTCCATCACTACTGTAAATTTTCGCATCCCCGGAACATTCTCAACTATGTAAACTTCCGGCCTCTCCAGGGCAATGTGTCTAAAGAAGTGCAGAAAAAGATCATCTCCGGTACGTGAATTATTTATATTCGCTCCGGAGGAATATTTCTGACAGGGGAAAGTGCCGACAATTATATCTGTTTTTGGCTGGTCAAGAACCGTTATCTTCGTTATATCTTCCTGATGGATATCATGAGAGAAATTCTGTTTTAAAGTCTTACAACAAGTCTGATCTATTTCGTATGACCTGATAATCTCTATACCAGCTTCTTTTAATCCCAAATCCATACCGCCGGCTCCTGAAAAATAACTTTTGCAAGTAATCACACCGTCACCTCCTCGAACATGTCTAACTGGCCTTCCTTCTCCGGCTCCTTATAGACTCTCTTAAATACCTTGCAGGCAAAAGCCCCATGCTGCGAAGAAAGAGAGCAGTTTCTATTACTGCATTTAAGAGTTAAAACACAGGACATGTGTAACGGCTGAGATACTTTCTCATGAGTCCATTCTATTTTTTTATCCAGTATATTTAATTTACTTCCGCATTTATAACAGGCGTAATCAGGCATTTATAGTCACCTCTTTATTTTCGGGGTAAAATTTATTTAAATATCTCTGAACAGTAGTTCTTCCTATATTGTATTTTTTCCCTATTTCACAATAAGATAAACCGCTATTTCTATGATGTTTTAACTCTTTTATTAAATGTTTATATTTTCTCGATGATGAGCTTATTTTTTCTTTTACTTCTCTTGGTCTTTTTCTATCTTTTAATATTGAACTAATTTTTATTCTAAATTCTTCTGGCTTCTTCTTTCCTTTTTGTCGCTTACTCGCACAATCTTTCCATTCTTTATTCTTTCTACAAGTAACCGCGTCAATTTCCATATTAAAACCATATTCTTTATTATTACTTTGAAAAAAATCTA
>JBEHWP010000505.1:0-5192 GCA_040217665.1 Vulcanimicrobiota bacterium | reverse complement strand
TTATTTAAAAGATTTTGATGTTATTAAAATTTATCTTATAATAATTTTATCATTAAATATTAAATAATATTTTCTGATGCTTGAATTTTTTGTGCTTTTATGTTAAAATTAAAACAATATAAGGTTTTTAGCTGGTTTATAACTAAAGGGGGTGGTGAAGATTTTTATGAAAAATAAGAATTATAGGGGATATTCGTTGGCAGAAATACTTATAGCTATATCTCTTGTTGGCATTGGCCTTTTGAGTGTTTTGGGTATCTATCCTTTTGGCCTTGCTCATATGCGTGTTATGGGAGATAGAGCCTTTGTTATACAGCAGGCACAGGCTAAAATGGAAGCCTATAAGAGCATGTCTTATAAGAATTTGAACGATTTGATGAATAAGGGGCTTATGCCTTATGAATCTACTTTGACTGATGTCAGTGGTACATCTCACTCCGGTTATAAGCTGGAAGGAGTTATAAGGGACCCCGGATTTGCTGAGAAGGTTTTAGAAATACGACTTACAATTTATTGGACGGAAAGAAATCCCTACGGTAAATCTTCTGAAAATTGGGCTAAATCGTATACATTATATGGATATAAATCTCAGGGACTACAATGAAGTTGAATTTAATTTTGGAGGTGTAATATGCTAAAAAAAATATCTAAGAGAATAAAAAAGGGTAGTGTTTTAATGGCTGCTCTTATTATGATGCTGGTTCTTTCAATTATAGGCTGGGCGTTCGTCTCTATAATTATTGCATTGAATAATCAGACACAGGCGTCCAATTTGTCTAAGCAGGCTTACTATTGTGCTGATGCAGGAATTGAAAGATGTGCAATGAAGTTATGGAATAATTTTACCAGTTACGGAATGGTAGATAATAAGATTAAGTCTTTTAAAAATTTTGTAGATGATAATGAGTCTCCTAGTATCTTTGTACCGGAAACTCCTCTGGGAAATGGTGGTTACACGGTAACAATAGAGAGAGTTGGCGATCCAAATAGTTTTACTGAAACTACTGTAAGATTAACCTCTATAGGCTACAGTAGACTGGGGACATCAAAGGCTATAGAAAGGAGAATTGTTGCAGATATAAGATTTTATCTTGCAGGTACCCCTTTAATGGATTTTGCTTATTTTGGTAATAATTTTGCCTGGATGCAGGGTGGAGTAAGAACAGGAGGAAGTGTTGCTTCCAATGGTCTGGCTAAAATATGGAAAGATGGTGGTACGCCTCTTATTACTGGAGGCGATAGATATGAGAACTGTTTCTATAAAAATAGCCATTATGATATAAATAAAAAGATTGATGATGGCGGTTTATATGCTGCTTCAGGTTTTGCTTCAGGTCTTGCATATCAGGGGCTTGCAGATACAAGACCAATAAAGCCTGATTTACATGGGCCAAATTCTCCGAGTAAGTTTGAGCGTATTTCTATGCCATCACTGGCTAACAGTGGCTATTATAAAAATTATGCCAAGGAATGTGAAGCTAACGCTGCGTCATCGAATAAAAAGTATGGGATTTATGTATGGGTTGCAGGTGGAACACAACTGAGGAATAATGATGGGACAATAATGACTGCTGCCCATGACCCTGATAATGGTGCTAATATAGATAATAATGGTAAAATAAAAACTGGAGGCGCCTATATTAAAGTGAGTGATGCAGTGTATGGTGATGATATTAATGGAAATTTGAAATCTACTGGTTATTTTTTAAATGGTACTGATTGGGTAAAAGGTGAAAGGGAAAATATAATTCTTGATAGCGGTACGTCAAGTCACCCTATGGAAATATATGGTACAGTTGTAGTGGAAGATAATGTGGCAATTGAAGGAACTGTTAAGGGGTCTGGAACAATTTATGCAGGAAATAATATATATGTTACAGATAGCATTGAATATTCACGTAAACCTACTCTTCCGTCAGGTGGTAATGTAAATGATGGTGCATACAGAGGTTTTGTCAAGGCTAATGACGGCGATAATCATAATCCAGGCACCACTGCCAGTGGTGTTTCTGTTACTCAGGCTGAAATAAATCAGCAGAACTGGCTTGATTCTAATAAACCAGCACCGGCTGATGAAACCGGCAAAGATTTGCTTGGACTATTTCCTAATGGTAATCTTCTTCTGGGTAATGTTCAGTCAAGTTCTGGAAATGCCCGGGCGGCAATAAAAGATAATCTCACCATTCTTGACGATTTACCTGTTGCCGGTCTTCCTGGTAATAAGGAATACAATGTTAATCTCAATGAAACAGATGAGGCCAGGCTTGGTGAAGATCAAGTTCCCAATACAAGGACAAGTACTACAGACTCCGAATATACGCTGGAAAAAAATAATCACTGGGATGTGAGTTTTTATACTCCTTCCAATCCTCCTCCAACAGATCCTAATGATAGCAGTCAGTATGCCTATATTCCAAATTCAGATCCTCCTACAAGATATGAATGTCTGACAGAAGCGGAAGCTCAGGCTACACCATCGGGAGATTATAGTAGCTGGTCTTCAAAATATAAAAATGCTGTTATACCGGGATCAGGGGAAGATCTTAATGGCGACGGACGTTATACACCGGCATTGGACCAATTCAATGTCTGTGCTTTTAACACAGCCGATGCCGATTATCTGAGAAGTAATAATACCAGTACTAACTGGGCAAATAGAATGAAGTTTGACCCTAATGCATGGGGAGGTACTCATAATATATCTTCTGGAAATGTACAGTTTAAAGATATATCTGCAGATGGTGTGCTGAGACTGGATGCTATTAGCTATACAAATAATTTATGGGGCGGATATACAAAGCTTGTTAATGGAGGTCTTGTAACAAGAGTGGAAGCTACTCGCATGTATTCAGGTGGAATAATCTCTCATGATGATAGAGTTGTTGGCGGAGGTCAGAGTATTACTGATACCAGTCTTGGTACTATAGTGCCTCAAATTGAACACATGGAAATAGTCAGTTGGAAGGAATAATTTAATGTTGGTGATATCTATGAGATATGTTATATTTTTATTACTGTTATGTATTATGTCATATTCTGATGTATTAGCATTGAGCCTTGCTCCTGAACCAGGTAGTGAAGTTGTACGAAATAATCCAGGGCCTCCCCTGGTAGAACAGACGATACATCTTCCTCCCGGTGTTTATGTAACTAAAAAGCTTTCCACCATAACAGGTGAAGCTTTGCCAGATGATCTTCAAAAGATAAGTATTACTAGTAATAATGCATCGAATACCAGCAGTTCTTCTAGCGAAACTTTGCCAGATGATATGAAAGGTATCCTTACAGAGAATACCGGTGCTTTAAACGGATCTACAGGAGGTATATCTTCTTCTAATACTGCTAATTTAGCAAATACAGATTTGGGCAATGTCGGTGTGGCTGACTCCGCTTCATCTGAAAATACTTTGTCTGGTAAAGTATTATGGTTTACATTGTTTTTGCTGCTGATTTTACTTGTTATAACAGTACTATATTTTATTTCTAACAGGAAAAATATGAAGTCTTCTCTGCAAGAAAATTTGATTTTAAAATAATAAAAAATGAATTTTTTATAGAATAGTATAAAAAGGTGAGCTCAGCTCACCTTTTTATATAAATATTTTAAAGGAGTAATACTTTTATGCTGATAAAATTGTGCCACTTTGCTGTTTTATTATGTACAGGTCTTTTTTTAGCCGGTTGCAGAGATTCTCTTATTGCCTTTTCTTCTGCAAGAAATGGAAATTTTGAAATATGGACAGTTGATATAAATGGAGAAAATGCCTGTTCTTTAACTGAAAGTAAAGGTCATGATTTTTCTCCGTGTTGGTCTCCTGATGGCAGGAAAATTGTATTTTATTCTACAAGGGATCAAGTTAAAATCAATAAAAAAGATTATAATACTGAGATTTATAGTATGTATGCAAATGGTACAGGTGTAACAAGGCTTACTTATAATAAATATGCTGATATTGCACCATCTTTTTCCCCGAAGGGTGATAAGATAGCTTTTTGTTCCGACAGAAAAGAGAAATTACTCTTCGGTCTATTTATTATGAACCCGGACGGAACAGACCAAAAAATTATTACCAGCAGTACTAATGTTATTGAGAAAAGTCCTGACTGGCTAAATAATGATTTTCTTGTTTTCGAGCGTACTTATATAAATATGAAAGGAATGAAACAATGTAATCTTTTTATGATCAATAAAAATGGTTCTGACCTCAGACAAATTACAAACAGTGATTACCAGGATCATACACCTTCATGTTCTCGTGACGGTTCCAAAATTGTTTTTACACGTATTGATGGCACACGACATTCAAAAATATATATTATAAATTCAGATAGCACTAAATTAAAGAGACTTACTCACGACGATTTTTATAATGACGAAGGCCCTTCCTGGTCACCTGACGGACAAAAAATAGTATTTTCTTCCTGGCGTGGAAAAAGGCATCTTTATATAATAAATATAGATGGAACGAATTTACATGAAGCACTGCAGCCATGTCCTTTAGATGATATAGATCCATGCTGGTCTCCTTTTTAATGATATTTATAACATCAATAATGAAGGAATATTTTTTTCTACAGGAATAGAACCCTTTATTTCATTTTTATCAGAATCTATTATGATAATTTTATTATTAAATTTATTACTATCTGTTACACCTAACAGTAATGTTTTATTATCAGGCGATAATTCAAGGCAGGTCGGAAAATCATTGATTTTTATCTGGCTTTTTACCTCACCAATGGCTGTATCTATTATATTAACACTCTGTCCTTTGTTACATGATACATAAGCCTTATTCTTGGCTGGTAAATACACTATATCGTTTGGTTTTGCATCAGTTTTTACTCTTTTTACTATAGAGTTATTGGCAGTATTTATCACAGTGATGTCATCTGAGCCCCAGTTTACGCAATAAAGCAGGTTTTGCTCCCTTATCATAAAGAGTCTTTTGGGATTTTTACCTACATTTTCTATATTTGCAACGTTTGTATTATTAGTTGTATCTATTACATTTATATTATTTGATTTGAAATTAGCTATATATAGAAAGTGTCCATTTTCAGATAACGCAAGACCTGTAGGTACTTCACCTGTAGCTATAGAAGCTGATATTGATTTTGTAGCAAGTGAGATTTTTGTTACCTGATGGTTACCGGGATTACTTATATAAAGACTGGTGCCATCATTTGCT
>JBEHWP010000504.1:0-5204 GCA_040217665.1 Vulcanimicrobiota bacterium | reverse complement strand
GAAGAGTGAAGGAAAAAAACAGGACACTATTGACCACTCACTATTGACTCCTTCTTAAATTATGTATTGTTATGAAAGTAACTTAAAAAGGATTTTTTATTTCCCGGGAAGAATATTTTACAGTGATCAGTGAGCAGTGATCAGTTATCAGGTGTATATTTACAAATTACTGATCACCGGTCACTGATTACTGTAAAAGGGGGGGGAAGAAAAAAATGCATGACCATTGTAATGATAATATGACAGGTAAAAAACATATATTTATCCTTGTAGTCCTTGTGTTCATATTAATATTAACAGGCAGTCTTATGTTATATAAAGATCAGTCTTACGATAAAATCATAGCAGATCAAAAACAGCAGATAGAACATCTTCAGACAGAAATAGAAACTATGGCACCTATAAAAACTCAGATCGACTTATACAGAGAAGAAACTCAGGTTATTAAAGAAGAGATAAAAAATTTGAAAAAGAAGGGTAAATTATGAAAAAAAATATTTTTGAGTTCTGCACAGTATTGCTGGTTGCTTTAATTATTACAGTAAACTTCGGGTTTTACTTCATTACATTTCCAAAACAGCAGGAAATCGATGCGATGAGAAGGGGGCCCGGAGGCATAATAGAACTTACAAACCAGAGAGATGCAGACAGAGCCTATATTCAAACGCTGGGAAAATATAAAGAGGAATGGTTAAACACAAAAAAAGAACTGGCTGAATTGAAGAAAAAAAATCACTGACGGAGAAAATCTTTTATCCATGGGACAATACCGGGGAAAGGAGAGGAGTTTATTTCATCCATAAGCTTTAAAGCTTTATCGTACCACCTGCCTTCAGGATTCTCATCCATATATTTTTTTAAAATCTTCTCACTCTTTCTGATCTTTCCGCTTTTAAACAGTGTGAGAGATTCAAAAAAATCCTTTTCTTTATAACCGGGATTGAGCATAAAAGCTTTTTCATACTGAACGAGGGCCAGTTCTTTAGAGGTTTTTTCAAGTTCTCTGCCGAAGGCATAATAAAGATCCCGCAATTTATCTTCCCTTTCGTCCGATTGTTCTGTCACGTAAAGTTCATCATATATCTCTATGGCTTCAGGGTATTTCCCCTGGCAGGCAAGTATTTCTCCGTAAAGTGACTGCAAATAGGGGTTATCTGTTATGTCAATCTTTTTCATATATTTCTCTGCTTCATCGTATTTTTCAAGGTTCATAAGGATTTTCACATAGAATAATCTCAGACCCTGATTATCTTCTTCTATATGAAGAGCTTTTTTCATAAAATCCTCTGCTTCAAAAAATTTACCGTCCATATTATAAAGCATGGAAAGATGAACATAACATTTCAGAAGTTCTTTATTTTCAGTAAAACAGACAATAAGTTCTTCAAGACTATCAAAATACAAATCTTTACTGATATAAAAACTATCTATATGTTCATCTCTGTTACCTGTGAGGAAAAGTGACAGAAAGTCCATAACATTTTTATCGGTAAGATCCCCTATGGCACCGAGAGCACTTTTTCTTACGGCGAGACATGGATCTCTTAATAATTTGCAGAGTTCCTTTAAAGGTTTTTTACATCCTGTCTTCCCTATTGCCATGGGAGCATATCTCCTTATGGTTTCATCAGGATGGGAAAGCATCTTAACAAGAGGCTCTATAACCCTTTCATCTTTAAAATTACCAAGAAGTTCTACTATTTTTCTGTGTTTATCGGAAAAAGCTTCAGACGAGATCATCTCAATAAGAGGTTCAATGGCCATTTCATTTCCTTTTTCCGCCAT
Organism: Vulcanimicrobiota bacterium; assembly: GCA_040217665.1. Lineage (GTDB taxonomy): Bacteria > Vulcanimicrobiota > SpSt-956 > SpSt-956 > JAKJGF01 > CALARM01. The sequence continues at coordinate 3,419 of JBEHWP010000504.1, read as the reverse complement.
TTCCATAATTTTCTCCACACCGGCAGGTTCTGAAATATTATAAAAACTGGCTTTTGCCGTGTGTTCTTTTGTAACCTTCTTCTGAGTCAAAAAACCTTTTCTCGAAGTAAAACTCTGATCATCGGTGAAAAACTGTCTCTGTATTTTTTCAAGTTCGTAGCTGCTGTCTTCTACGTATTCTCCGATATCTTTTTTCCTCTCCAGCACTTCTTTCATTTCCAGAGCTGAAGCAAACCGGCTGTCAGGAGAAAGGCTTAATGCTTTTCTTATAATATTTAAAAGCCATTGAGATACATCAGGCCTTACTTCAGATATGGGCTTTGCATTATAAGGTGAAGGTTGTATGGCAGTCAGAAGAAATTGCATAACACCGCCGAGAGCATAAAGATCGCTTCTTGGTTCAGGACGGCCCTGATACTGTTCTATAGGAGCATAGCCAACAGTGCCTACAATGGTCTTTTCAGTCATAGATTCAGGGTTCACGGGCCTTGCAAGACCGAAATCTATAAGCATTACTCTCTCATCTTTACAGAGAAATATATTTGAAGGTTTTATATCTCTGTGAAGTACCGGTTTGGGCTTCTGATTGTGTAAATATATAAGAATATCACATACGCTTATGGCAAGTTTTACAACGGTCTCTTCATCAAGTCCCCTGTTATCTCTATCAATTTTTATAAAGTTTGCCAGATCTACGCCGTCAAGATAATCCATTATAAGATAATAAAAATTTTCCTGAGTAAAATAATCGGTAACCCTGGGGATTCCGTTATGCCTGAGATCTGCCAGAAGTTTGGCTTCTTCCATAAACCGTTTCTTCAGATAGGAAAGGTTGCTTTCGTCATGGCTGTGCATTTCTTTTACGGCACAGAACTGCTTTAATCGAAAATCATATCCCTGATATACTGCCCCCATGCCACCTGCTTTGATAGATTTTTTTATTTCATATCTGCCGTCCAGAACTGTCCCCTCTTTGAGCCATCTTATTCCATAGGGGTTACAGTGAAGGCAGTTTCCAAGGTCATCAAATTCTTTACGACCGCATTGAGCACAGCACTCCATATCTATCTTCTCTTTCCCTGCTGACCGTAATCTTTCATGACATATTCAAATCTCTTTTTATCTGTACACATCTTATAGGCATCTTCTGACGATATGTGTCCTTCAAGATGTAATCGTTTCAGTGTATCGTCAAGGGTACACATTCTATCCTCACCGCTTGTCTGCATGGTGGAATAAAGCAGTTTTGTTTTATCTTCCCTTATAAGATTTGCAACGGCAATAGTCCCCATAAGAATTTCATATGCAAGGATCTGTCCGTTTCCGTCCTTTCTCCTTACAAGTGTTTGAGAGATTATGCCTCTTACAGTATCTGCCAGCAGGTTTCTGATTGTACTTCTATGTTCTTCAGGGAAAAAATTAACATATCTGTCTATAGTTTCCGTGGCAGTTCTGGTATGAAGCGTGGCAAGTACAAGAGGTCCTGTTTCTGCCAGTCTTAATACCATTGATGCAGTTTCCATATCTTTAATTTCTCCGACATAGACCACATCGGGATCTTCATTCAAAGTACTCTGAATGGCATGGGGGAAATTACATACATGAAAACCTATCTGTCTCTGATTTACCCTGCTCTTTTTCGGAGTAAATACAAATTCTATAGGGTTTTCTATTGTTATTATATTATAGGGGAATTCACTGTTTATCATTTCTATCATAGAAGAAACAGTAGTGCTTTTACCATGTCTTGCCCTGCCTGTTACAAGGACGAGACCGCTCTTATTTTTGGCAAGATCTTCCGCCACGAGAGGAAGTCTGAGTTCCTGCATTGTAGGAACTCTGGTAGGGATAACCCTCAATATTACCGCTTCACCTGTAAGCTGTGTATAAACATTGACCCTTACCCTTGACGACCCGGGAATATCTGCACCGAAATCTATATCTATAAGTTCTTCCGAATAAAATTTACTCTTTTGATAATCATCTGTAAGATCATTTATAAGCCCGAGAACTTCTTTCTGTGAAATAACACCATATTCACCGGCAAATTTAAACTGTCCGTACAGTCTGTAACAGGCAACACTGTTACTGTAAATATGTATATCAGAAGCTCCTGACTCTATTAATTCCGTAATTAACTGTAATATCTTATCTGATTGTATCATAAAAAACCTTCTTTAATAAGTATTTATATAAGAATCGTGACGCGTAACGCGTAACGGGAGAAACAAATTCTCATTCTTCGTTGTGACCGGACGGTCATAGCCGTTAGATGTGTAACATATAAGGAATATTACCTGCTTTCTATGGATAAAATAAATTTCAAGGAGTTAATCAAAAATCCTGCATATGATAGTGTATTTGATAACTTATTAGAATTTAAGTGGTCGTGACGCGTAACGCGTGAGGCGTGACGGGTTTATATCGCGCATCACGCATCACGCTTTACGCATTACAATGTTATTAATTGATGTTTTTCCTTCCGAGAAGGCAAGTAAATCTTCCAGAGATGGTGTCCAGATCTTTTCTTTTTTCTCTTTACCCTTTATTTCTGTTTTATCACGTGTATTTATAATCTCTTCATCTTTTCTCTCAAAGATATATTTATCTCCTTTATTATAAAGAGCAAGTTTTCTGTTATATTCATCCAGTTCTCTGTAATAATTATGGAGATCTATATAATATTGAATATCATATTTATTACCATCAAAAAAGTTTTCCAGTGACCACTCTTCTTTACACACCATCCAGCAAATATTTCCGTTATTAAATCCTGTATCGTTATTGATCATATCTGCCAGCGATAAAGCCAGTGATGTCTTACCAATGCCTGCTATTCCATCTATCAGAATGACATTTTGACCGTTAAATCCCTTTATAAGTCTGGCCAGTTCTTTTTCTCTGCCTACAAAAACAGATGGGGCTTTCGGAAAAGTAAAATCAAGAATATTATTCATTTCCTGTTCCTCTATCAGTTATGTTTAAGATCAGGATTTAGCCGTAACATATATTACACCCCGGAATTTTCTTCCTGCTTATTATCAATCTCTTTTTTAGAAGAAGACAGAGACGGTTTCGGCGGTTCCGGAGGAGGAGGCGGAACAGGTAATTTTAAGTCTGTATCTTCCTTTCCTTTCTTTAAATGAACGGAAGCAGAAATATGTTTCGGCTTGAAATCACTGAGTTTTTTAAAATCCATTGGAATATACACCTGCCTTGGATTATAATCGTGACGCGTGATGCGTAACGGGTGATCGTTTTTTTTATTGAGCAATATATTTACTGATGTGAACATAAATAATACATATATGCCCCCGTGACGCGTGACGGGAGGAAAACTTTTATTACATGCTTACGGTAAGGTCAGTAAATCTATAAATCTTTCTGTCACCCATATAAATATAATACTTTTTTGAATT
>JBEHWP010000503.1:0-5206 GCA_040217665.1 Vulcanimicrobiota bacterium | reverse complement strand
GGATTATCTTCTAAATATTTATCGTAATATTTTCTTCCTTCGTCAAATTCTATCTTTTCTATCTCGAAAGATTCCTTCCATAGTTTGGGACCTCTCATAAACAAACCTGCTCTCTATAAAATTATAATTACTTCTATTGGCAAGTTTTATAATTTTATTAATTTTTTTTATATATTTCAATTTTAACATATATCGTATAATATATCAAGTATATATCGTAACGCGGTAGTGTTATGGAAGGATATCTTAAAAAATTAATGTTCCTGACTCTATATAATCTTTGTTCAAAGGATATCTCAAAGATATAGTTTCAATATTTTGTCCCTGTGATTTAATTTCAAGTATAGAGATAACAGAATCACCTGGCTTAAATATTTTTTCATAACCGCAGTAGGCACAGTGGATAATCAAAATTGGTGATATAAAATTCATTCTGTTAATAGAAGCCTCATAAAAATGATCGGGATTGCAGTGACTTACTATCATAGTTACATTATTTTTTGATACATTTTTAAGTTCTGCTTCTACTGTTACAGAAATAATATTTCCACCACTGTCTTTTTTTATTTCTCTTGCAGATATACTTAACTGCATCCCGTTTTTGATTTTACCTGACACAGGCTTTTTAATTTCAGCTCCGGGAGATGGGGAAGAGTCTGGCTCTGATGAGATACATATTATAGATGGTATAAAAATTAACATAACAATTATAAAAATCAGAAAAAATTTCATATATTTCCCTCCTCGTATATATTTATTTATAAGTCGTAAATACCTTCATTTTAATCCATTCGAAAAAAGTAAAAATAAAATTATTTTATCACTCATTATTTAAATTTTTTAATGTTTCACCGGAAAATTCTGTTATTTCAGAAATATCCTCTTTTGCTCTGGGATGGGCCTCTTTGTAAACATATTCCAACCTTTTCCGTGATACATCCAGATATATCTGAGTGGTGGCAAGACTTGCATGGCCGAGTAATTCTTTTATCGTTACCAGATCCGCCCCTCCTTCCAGCATATGCGTGGCAAAGGAATGTCTCATTGCATGAGGAGAAGACCAGGGAATAGCGGATTTTTTCACATATTTGGAAAACATATGCTGTATGGCTCTTACTGTCATGGCACCACCTTTCTGACTTATAAAAAGGTTTTCTACTTCTGTATCTTTCGGTCTTACAAGCATGTATTCCTTTACAGCATCAAGGGCTACATTATTAATAAAAACAATCCTTTCTTTATTTCCTTTTCCTATAACCCTTGCAGAAGCAGTATCGAAATTTATCTGCGACAGTTTAAGTGAAGAAAGTTCACTTATACGAAGGCCAGTGGCATAAAATAATTCCATTATGGCTTTATCCCGTGTTTTTCTGAATATTTCATTTTCCGTTTCACGAGGAGATGTATCAACACTGTTTATAAGTACATCAACTTCATTCATTTCAAGTGCTTTAGGTAATCGCTTCGGAGGTTTTAGAGATTCTATTTTATTCAGCGGCGAATGTTCTATAAAACCTTCTTTTTCCAGATAATTAAAATAGGATTTTATGGCGGAAATTTTCCTGTTTAAACTTCTGGCATTATTCTTTCTGTCCAGCTTTAAATAAGACAGAAATTCCAGAACAGTTCTGTGATCTATTTCCGAAAGAGTTAATTCCTTTTCCAGATAAGGAGAAAGAAATTCGAAAAATTTTGTTAAATCATGTTCATATGCTTTAATTGTCCTTGATGCCAGATTTTTTTGAACAGTCATATAAAGAAGAAAATCTTTGATATAATAACCACGTTTTTTTTCTATATTATTCATAAGTAAACTCCCTGTACCATAATAGTTTTAACCGGGGGAAGACTATAATAAAATACGCATAATGTCGTTAAATCAATATTTAACGACATTTACCATTATCGGCTTTTTGAAAATTTTTATAACGATGATTTTAACTGCATATACCATTTACCATCATCGGCTTTTTGAAAATAAAAAATCATTTCCATATCTTTAACTTCACCTGTATTAAGAACTTTAAAAATTGTTCTCGTTTTTACTTTTGATCTCTTTCCACTGCTATCAATTTCTATTTCTTTAACTTCGTATTTTATTATATCCAGAAATTCCGGTTTTACTAAAAATTTCTCTTCAATTAATCTGGGTATATTTGCATTTTTTTGATCTTCTTCATTATGATATGTTGCAGCTTTTTTAAAATCTTTAAATTCAACATCTTCAAGAAAACTTGTAATTTTACCGGCCAGAATATCTTTATCCTGATTTATTGCAAGATTAATATTACCCAGTTTAATGCTGTATCTTGAGCCTGCAACAAAAACTACAGCAGCTATTATTATTAAAAGAAATATTAAAATACCAAGTTTTTTCATAAAGTTACACTCCTCATTCTGAAATCTTCATTGATATAATAGATATAATTAAAAACGCCATAGTAAATAATAACAGAATACAAATATCCTGAACGATAATACCATAATTTATTGTCGCAGCAGTTATCTGCTTCATACTTTCAAAACCCCATTTAACAAGCATCATTTTCTCTATCAATATGGTAATACCCTGATGTAAATCCGATGGTATAAGGATTTCTGAAAAGAGTATCTGAGGAATAATCAATAATGGAACAAGGGCAACAGCTTTATCTTCATTTCCGACAACAGATGAAAGCAATAAACCAAGTGATGTTCCGCCAAGTGAACACATAAATAAGGATATAAAAAGCATCAACTTGTTTCCCGGCAGTCCTACATATTGATCCACTATTATAAGTAAGATTAAACACTGAATAAAGCTTAATACGCCAAGGACAAGCATTTTTGATAGTACATAAGAACCGGTAGAAAGATTTACCATTACTTCTCTCTGATAAACAGGCCTTTCCTTTACGATTTCCCGGCATGAATTTATACAGCCGAACCATACGGCAGTAAGGCATATCACAAAATAAAGAGTTTTATCTGCATCGGTATTTTTCCATGCCAGTACTATCAGTGTTGCAATAATAGGTGACTGTAAAAACAGTATTAATGTATTTTTTATATCACCGAGTATTACATCAAGATATCTTTCAGAAAGAACAGAAATCTGCCTTGTATCAAAAAGATTACCGAATTTTACACTCATCATGTTCCCTCCTTATTTTTGGGGCATTTGTCTTCTAAGAACCATTTTATCATATAATCCAGAATTTTGATAACTGTTTGCCCATGTTTCTCCGTCCGCTTCTTCAAGTTTTTCATATATTTCAAGGAATCTTGGTACCTGAAAATATTTCAGGGCATAATCAGGGGGGCCGAAATAGGCAAGTCTGCCTCTCACCAGTATAACGATTAAATCCAGATAACCCACACTTTCCATTATATGAGTTGAAAGTAAAACGGTACGTCCTTCATTTGCAAGAGTTCTGAAGAGTTTCATCATTTTACATTCAAGGCTAGGATCCAGTCCTGCAGTTGGCTCGTCCAGAAAAAGGAGAGGAGGTTTTGTGATAAGTTCAACACCTATGCTCACTCTTTTCCTCTGTCCGCCGCTTAACCTGCTTATATTAGTTTTCTTTCTGTCTTCCAGTTCAATAATTTTTAAAATTTGTTCGACTCTGGCCTGTATATATTTCTTATCTGTCTGAGGAGGCAATCTCAATAATGCCGTATAATAGAGAGCTTTATATACAGACAGGGTTTTATGAATAATATCATCCTGCGGAACATATCCTATAAGGGATTTGAATTTATCCAGATTACTGTATAATTCAAGTCCATTTATATAAATTTTACCAGCTTCTGCTTTTATATATCCGTTGAGAGATTTTATTAATGTACTCTTTCCACTGCCGCTGGGGCCCAGAATTCCTATCAATTCGCCGGGATAAACACTGAAAGATATGTCTTTCAGAAGCATTCCTCTGAGACCGACTTTCTTACCTAATTTCTGTATATCTATTCTGGTACCCTGTATTTTTTCTAATTCTCCCATGATAGTTCCTTTCTATATTTTTATCTAAAAGTGCAAAAGTATAGTATTTTTATATAATTCTATATAAAATTTTCAGGTCACTTTTCTATGAAATATATACCACTCGATGGTTAACAATATAAGAATAAGAAAAGCCAGAATTTTCCAGAATTCTTTTCTGACTAACTTATTAATAGTTGAAGAATTGACACAGGTCTTCCCTATCAAAATCGATTTTCCCGGTTTTATGTTGGATTCCATACTATCTATAAGATTGGCTGCTATATACTTTTCTTCTTTTCCGAATTTAAGTGTATATATACCGGTATTAAATGTATCTGAGAAATTTTTTTTCCCATCCATGTACATCTCAGAGCCATCAGGTGTAATAATTTTCACATTATAATTCGATATTTTGATTGCATTTCCTGTTTTTACCATATTTTCTGACATATCGGAAGATATGTGATTGAAATACTGAACTATATTGGAGAATAAAATAGGGAAAGCCGGCCTGAATACAAGGTCAGAATTATAAAGAGTAAACCCGATAAATAAGGCTTTAAAATTTTCTTCAACAAGACTGCATATAAGAGGACTATCTTTTGCTTCAAGTAAAACCTTTCCCGATAGAGGCTGATCGATCTTAAAGGCTTTTTCTATATGAACATCGGAAAAATCGACAAATCTCATTACTGGATGATCTCTATCCCGGTCTATTACAGGAGGGTTTTCCATTTCGCCATTTATCTTAAAATTATCTGTATTTATTTTCGTTCCCAGAAAAACAAAATTACCTTCCCCGATAACAGGCACTTCTCCTCCGTCAAATATTACAAGATCATAAGGTTTACCAGAGGAATAATCAGATGTAGTTGATATAAAAATCTGAAGCCCCGGCAAAATAGATAATAGATGTTCAAGGAAAGGATTTCCATCGGTTACAAGCAATATTTTCATAAGCGCTGGAGGGGAAATGACAGCATAAGCATTATTATCAATAGCCAGGTCATCATTAATATCCAGTTTTACATTAACTTTTCCTTTTTGAGCATTTATTCCATGGAAAATTTCCCACTGGCTCTCTCCTTTACCTGTACTGATTTTATGAACATCAATAAGCTCATCGTCAATATAGAGTTCCATTGAAAATTCTCTGGTTTCATCTGAAAAATTGCATGTTTTAACCATAATCTCTATATCTTTAGAAAAAGAGGATCTTCTTAAATTTATATTTGTTATACC
>JBEHWP010000502.1:0-5216 GCA_040217665.1 Vulcanimicrobiota bacterium | reverse complement strand
ATTTTCATCTATCATCCTCATTCACACTGGTAATAGCATCCCCTGTTGTAGTAATACTGGAAAGCCTTGCAAGAACTCTTGTTAATTCAGATAATTTACAATTAAACGGAAATGATATTATCCTTGATTCTATTGATGTACAGGTAGAAAAAAACAGTTTATCAAATTCCTGTGTAATTCGTATGCTCTCACCGGTGACCGTATATTCCACATTACAGACGGGAGACGGCAGAACTAAAACCTATTATTACAACCCCAGAGAAAAAGAATTCAGAGATATGATCTGGAAAAACCTGGAAAAGAAATATGAACTGATTTATAAAAAACCTCTGCCGGAAGGAGATTTCGAGATAAACATGCTTGGTTCCAGTAAAAACAGGGAGAAAATTATTACCTATAAAGATTACATAATTAAAGGCTGGATGGGAGATTTTGAAATAAAAGGCCCGCCTGAACTTCTTATTACGGGCTTTGATGCCGGTCTGGGGGCAAAGAATTCACAGGGCTTTGGATGTTTTGAAATATTAAAAGAGAGGTGATTGTATGATTGAAGCGTTGAGGGAAATTGGGATTGTGTGCGGGAAGAAAAGTAATGAAGAAGATAATCTTGCTCAAAATCCATTTTTAGGTAAAGAAGCTCTTTGCAGGGTAATTAATATTTGCCTCAGAGAAAATCAAGATGAGTATTTTCTTAATGAGGTAAGACTGGAAGACTTTGATAATGAAAATTATACGAAATATCTATATAAGGAAAAATCAAGTCAGGGAGCACATTATACACCATGTGCAAAAATAACTGATAACATTGAAAAAACATTAAATAATAGAATTTACAGTTGGTTCAAGAATATTAAGAGTACTGGCAGTAATAGAGAAGATAGATTTTTAAAAATAAAACAAACTTTAGAAAAAAAAGAGAATAAAGAAAAACTTATACATGAAATAGGTAAAAATTTAGATAGAAAAAACACCAACTATCTCTTAACTATAAGTATAAATAATAAATATCTTGGAGAAATTAAAGAATTTAGAGAGGAATTAGCTAATAGATATAGTGAAAAATTAAATACTATTTATACAGAAAAAGGAGTCTGTTCATTATGTTCTGCTAAAGGCCATGTATTTGGTAATGTATCACCTTTAACTTCATATACTCTTGATAAACAATCTTATATAGCAGGAGGTTTTGAAAAAATACAAGGATGGAAAAATTTTCCTTTATGTTCTTCTTGTAAAGATTATTTAGAACAGGGGAAGAATTTTATGAAAGAAAATTTATCTTTTAGTCTGGGCGGTGTACCATATTATCAAGTCCCTCGCTGTATTAAAGACTTTGAAAAAAATCTTCAAAAACTTATTGCTATATATAAGCATCATAAAGATAAGAAAATTGGTTTTAAAAACGAAAAATTGCAGATAATCTCGGAGCAAGAAAAGGAAGATATATTACCTTTAATGCAGGAAGAAGATGATTATTTTTTATTAAATTTTTTATTTGTCAAAGAAAAAAATCAAGAATTTAAGATAAGGCTACTCTTAGAAGAAATATACCCCAGTAGATTAAGAAAAATTTTTGAAGCTAAAAAGGAAGCCGATAAACACCTTTATCTAAGAAATATAGGTAAAGATAAGTTTGATATAAAATTTCATTTCGGTATTTTAAAAGATTTTACAACTTCCATAGAACAATATTTAAGTTTAATCGAAAAGATTTTCAAGAAAATACCAATTGATAAAGCTTTAATAATTAATTTAGTTATTGAAAAAATTAGAGAAACTTTTAAAAAGGAAGGTGATGGTAAGAAAAAAGGAAAAGAACAAAAAAAAGATAAGGATAGTTTTCATATCAAAACTTTAAAAGGCCAGATTACATTAAATTTTTTACTGGAGTTAGGGGTAATTCATAATAATTTGGAGGTGAATGAAATGTCAGAAATACCTTTTAGAAATGAACTGGTAAAAAAATTTGAACATTTTTTCAAAGAAAATGAAAAAAGTTTTACTAACTATCAAACAAAGGCAGCTTTCTCGACAGGTATTTTAAGTAAAAACTTCTTAGATATTCAACGTAAAAAAAGGGGTTCTACTCCTTTTAGTAAGCAATTTAGAAATTTTAAAATGAATGAAAAAAATATAAGAGAGGTTTATACAGAAATAGTTACTAAATTATTAGAGTATGATATACATTATAGAAATATTGAACAATTGAAAGAAATTGTTAGCTGGTATTTAAGTAAGGCTGGAGAGAAATGGAATATATCTATATCAGAGATTAATTACTATTTTGCATTAGGATTTTCCTTGGATAAAATTTTTGAAAATAAAAAGGAGGAAGAACATGAAACAGGTAAATAACAGAAGAGAAATCATATTTTTATATGATGTAACAAATAGTAATCCCAATGGAGATCCACTTGATGAGAATAAACCTAGAATTGACGAAGAAAGTGGGAAGAATCTCGTTTCCGATGTAAGATTAAAAAGAACTATTAGAGACCATTTAAAGAGATTTAAAAATAAAGACATATTTATTTGGACAGAACAAAAAAGCGATGGCTCAAAGAAAACGAAAGAAGAAATTATGGATACACTAAAAGTAAATTCTCCTAATGAATTACTAGATAAATGTATTGATATCAGGTTATTTGGTGCTACTATAGCTATAAAAAGTAAAGATAAAAAGGGAAAGAAAGAACTCGATGATAGCGAACCAGAAAAAAAGAATATTACTTTTACCGGTCCAGTACAATTTAAATTTGGTATATCTTTACATAAAGTTGAAACTAAATTTATAAAAGGAACTACTGTTTTCCCATCCAAAGAAGGATTGAGCCAGGGAACTTTTACTGAACAATATATTCTTCCATATTCTCTAATTTCTTTTTACGGAATTGTAAATGAAAATGCTGGAAAGGATACAAAATTAACAGAAGAAGACCTTGAACTCCTTTACGATGGTCTGTGGAATGGAACAAAGAATTTAATTTCTCGTTCAAAAATAGGTCAGATGCCAAGACTTCTTATAGAAGTAATTTATAATGAAAGAAACTATCATATAGGTGATCTGGATAAACAGATTAAACTGATATTGAATGGAAATGAAATAAAAAATCAGGAAGAAATCCGTTCTACTGAAGATTATTATTTAGACTTAACTAAATTAAAGAAAACTCTTGATGATAATAAAAGTCAAATAAAAGAAATACGTATGAAAGTAGATCCAAATCTGAAAATTACAGGATGGTATTGCGATGGTGAAATTAAAGAAGTTATTATAGGAGGTTAGTATTTATGAGAGTTTTGGCTTTTGATATCTGGGGAGATTATGGACATTTTAAAAAATTTCATACAACATCTTCTCCTCTTTCCTTTTCAATCCCTCCTCCTACAGCAGTTTATGGAATTATAGGTGCCATTACAGGTTTATCTAAAGAAGAATATCTGGATAGATTAAAGGAATACAATTTAAAAGTAGCTATAAATCTTAACAAACCTGTAAAAAAGATTAGATTTGCCGTTAATATACCGGCAGATAAAACAATACCTTCAAATATTTTTAAAGTAAAAGAAAGAAGTCAAATCAAATTGGAATTTCTCTGTGATTGTAGTTTCAGAATCTATATTTCAGGTTTTAATACCTTTTTAGATGAACTTAAAATCTTTCTTATAAATCACAGATCTGTATATACTCCTTGCCTTGGAACAGCCCAGTGTCTTGCAAACTTTAGTTTTACAAGAGAATTCGAAGGTGAAGTAAAAAAAGCGGATCGGAAAATACATATACAATCTGTTATTCCATCTCACTGTCAATTACTAATAGAAAAAGATAAAACCTATCATAAGGAAAGATTACCTGTTCTAATGAAACAAAATCGTCAGGTAATTGATTACAGAGATGTGATTTATGAAAGTAATGGGAAATCATTATGTATTGAAGGAGGTGAGTATGTAGATCTGGGAATAGAAAAACCGATTGTCTTTCTCAACTCTTAAAAGATGAATAAAAGTAAATTACTAAAAAAAGTATTAAATAATCCGAAAAATATAAAATTTTCAGAATTAAAAGAACTTGTAATAGCTTTTGGATTCTATTTATCAAGAATCAGAGGAAGTCACCATATTTTTACGCATAAAAAAATAAAAGAACTGGTAAATATACAGAATGATAACGGTATGGCCAAAGCCTACCAGGTTATGCAGTTTTTAAATCTTGTAGAAAAAAATAATTTAAAACTGGAGGATGATAAAAAGTGAAAGACTATCATATTAATATATTTTACAGTGATGACGATGAAGGTTATATCGCTGATATACCAGATCTGGTAAGTTGCTCTGCTTTTGGCCATACCCAGGAGGAAGCATTACATGAAGTTCAAATAGCAAAAGAAGCCTGGTTAGAAGCAGCAAAATCTGAAGGGAAACCAATCCCTGAACCAAACTACAGGCCGGTTATCTATCAAATTGCTTCATAAAATAACCAGGAGGTGATTATTTTGCCAATTAATCATATTAAGTCTCATCCTGATAAGTCTCTTTATGATCATTTAATGAATGTTACCAGGATAGCACAGAAGAACATGCCTGTCGGTTTTGAGCATCTCAAAGAAACACTAGAATTTACCACTAAACTCCATGACATTGGAAAAGCCACAGATTTTTTCCAGAAATATCTTTTCAGTAAAGACGAAAAAGAGAGAATAAAACTAAAAAAACAAAAGGAAACCAATCATGCAAAATTTTCTGCTATAATTTCTTTCTCTACTTTACTTGCCAGTGCAGATATTGATTTTGCAAATTTTAAAATTGATTTTTCAGGAAAACTCTGGAAAAATTCTTTAATGTCTTATCTGTCAATACTCCGTCATCATGGTGATTTAAAGAAACCGGACTTTAACTTTTCAGAAGAAGATCTAGCAGTTTTTTTTAAGCAACTGGAATCAATTTCTCCAGAAATTCTTTCTGAATTTGGAAATGCTTTATCTATAAACCTGAATTACCAGACAATCAGATTTTTTCTGGAAAAACTTCCAAATATTGGAAGAAAGGTAAGAAGTTTTTTTAGAACTATGGATGAATATAAATACCCGGATTTATTCATTGAACTCAGTCTTCTTTATTCATTACTTATAGATGCAGATAAACTCGATGCAGGTATATCCTTTGAAAATCTTCCACCCAAACCAGATTTTAATAGGCCTGACTTAATATGTAATTAT
>JBEHWP010000501.1:0-5218 GCA_040217665.1 Vulcanimicrobiota bacterium | reverse complement strand
GACAGATATATTAATAACAGATATAGAAGCCACTATATCTACCGAACAGTCAAGAATTTCCTGGAGTTCAGACCATAATATTCATATAATTAACTTTGTTGCAGGTACTAAAAATCCAACTATTATAGACGGAAGAATACTGACAGGGCCAACTCTTCTTTCAGAGGGAAATCAGATAATTATGGGAAAGAATGTCATGGTATATCGAAGGAAAGTGCCATGTGAATTACGACAGTTTTCTGAGGAACAGACTCAGACAGAATATTCATTCCCTGCTCAGGAAGAAATACCTCCCCCTCCGATTTTTATAGAAGAGGAAATAGAATTAATAGAAACAGGTTATATGTTAAAGGTTATATCAGGTCTTGAAGAAGGAAAGAAATTTGAATTAAACAGACCTATTATTTCTGTTGGAAAGCTTACGATACAGGAGAAAAAAGGATGGCTTCTGCTGGATTCATCCTTTGTTTCTGCTGACCAGGCCACTCTTAAATGGATGGCAAAAGAAAGAACTTACGGGATTGTTCATACAAAAGGTGCGGCCAATCCTACTTTTGTGAATAACAAAGAAATTTCTTCCGATGAATTTACTATGTTAGAACAGGGTGACATTCTGAGAATAGGTAATATTAAAATGATAGTAGGTAAAATACCTGTTCACCATGACGGCATTGATGGTACAGAGGTTTCATCCGTACATGACCATAGTGGCGAAAAACATATAAAGGAAGACCAGGGTGATGCAATAACCCTTCCCCGTAGAATCACTTCTGGAACAGGGGGAAGCCTCAGCCGTGATATTCCTCATACTGTGCCGGGAAAACATATGATAGAAGAGCAGGGTGATGCAATAACCCTTCCCCGTAGAATCAGTTCTGCCAGGAATATTCCTGGAATTCCGCCTTCCGCAAGCCCCCAAGTGCCGGCCCGTAATGTATCAGATGAAGATGAAGTAACCAGAGAATTTCGCAACAGGCCAAGAACCCCTCAGTCGACAAATTATCTTGATGAAGAGTCTATTTCTGAGTACGTAGAAGAGCACAGTGTAAAACCTTCTCCATTGAAGGGTGAAGGAATTTTTCGACCGAGAGATGGAGAAAAGGAAAGAGTCTTTTCTGCTTCGGCCGGTAATTCAGATGCCGGAAAAGGAGAAGAAAGAAAATTATCCGATATGATGCAGGAACCGTCCAGACTGAGAAAAGGGCATGGGACGTTTCGTCCGAGAAGTCATGATGGGGTAGAAGAAACAATCAGACCGGATTTCTCCAGATTAAAAAAAGATGGCGAAAAAAAATTATCACTTCCTCTGAAATCTGCCCATTATAAAGAAGATGAAGAAGATGAAGAAGATGACAGAACCATAATGGATCAAACCATGGTTGCTGCCTGGAAGGATGCCCATAAATTTAAAGTGATAAGCGGCCCTGACGAGGGACGTGTCTTTATTGTAAGTAAAGAAATGGTTCAGGGAAAACTTATTATAGGCAGTAAAGGCAAGATTAGAAAGGATATAGAACTTTCCGATGATAATATTTCAGACAATCATGGAAGTTTATCCTTCGAAAATAACTGGCTCTGTATTAACCTGGAAGATGAACATTATGATATACTGGTAAATGATATGCCTGTAATGAAAAAAGGCCTTGAAAACGGAGATTTGATAGAAATAGGAACTACAATACTGGAATACAGCTATCTTGGTATGGAAAATATTGTCAGAGCTTCCTGTGAGATTGAAATCCTGGAAGGCCCCGATAAAGGACATATTTTTCATCTCAGAAAAGATAAAAATTACATAGGAAGAAAAAGCAAAAAAGCGGATACGGCAAAAGAGATAGAACTGTCGGAAAAGGATAGAAGTGTATCCCGGTCTCATGCTTTTATAGAGAAAAAAGATAAGGAATATTTTTTGATAAATGAAAAAGAAGCAAATGTGACAATCCTTAACGGTGTTCAGGTTGTTGAACCGAGACCGCTTGTGGACGGAGATAAGATTAAGCTCGGCTCTGAAACAGTATTATTATTTAAACAGAGTAAAGTACCTATGGTGCCTAAGGAAAAGAAAGTTTCTACAGAGGGAAGAGAAAAAATGGAGAATACCCATAACACCCCTCAGGCCCTTGATGAAGATATGGTTTTTATAGAAGGAGGGCCTTTCTGGATGGGTGTTGACCATATTGAATGTGATGCCAATCCCATGCACAAAGTCCATATAGAATCTTTCTATATTGACAGATATGCCGTTACAAATTTTCAATATGAAGATTTTATAAGGGTTACAGGTTATGAGCCAAAAGGAAACTGGAAGGAATATTTCACTGCCGGTAAAGAATATTATCCTGTCACAGGTGTCAGTTATGATGATGCAGATGCCTATGCTTACTGGGTTGGAAAAAGGCTGCCTTCTGAAGCAGAATGGGAAAAAGCTGCCAGAGGACAGGAGGGATTTCTTTATCCATGGGGGAAAAAATGGGATTCTTCCAGAACATGCAGTGAAGAAAATGCAAAAGCTCATACTGTCTCAGTTGATAGTTTTCCTGAAGGTCAGAGTCCCTACGGTGTGATGAATATGCTCGGTAATATCTGGGAATGGACAGGTGATTATTATGAACCATATCCTTATAAAGGCCCTTATCCGCCTGATGATGAAGACAGAGAAATAACCATCAGAGGCGGAGATTTTAATACTGAATTAAAAGTTATAGGTGTTCCGGTCAGGAATAAGATATTTCCGGGAGAATTCGGACCTACTATAGGTTTTAGATGTGCCAGGAGTGCGTGAAACGTGAGTTGTGAAAAGTGAAAAAGTGAAAGGTGAAAAGAGAAAAGTGAAAAAGTGAAAAAGATATGATTGCAACGAAATATGAGAATAATTCACGCGTAACGCGTTACGCGTCACGATTCTCCGGGGGTGATAAACATGTCAGATATTAATTACGATTCAGAAGATTTACTTAAAAACAGATATAAGGTAATTGAATCTCTTGCAGAAGATCTTTCCGGTACTATTTATCTGGCACGGGACACAGCCAGTGAGGAAGATTGTATCGTGAAAGAAATAAAAGAAGATGTAGACGATACAATAGAACCTGCTCTGATGAATGAGTTTACTACTACTGTTAAAAATATGGAGTCTATAGAAAGTAAACCGGATTCTTCCAAAGTGCTGGATTTTTTCGTCCATGAAAGTAAGAGATACATGGTAATAGAATATAAGAAAAAAACTCTGAAAAGACTCAGAGCTTTTGCCTCTCTCGGACGGGTGCTGGAAGATCGTTATATAGTCGTTAAAGGTATTGCTGCAGGAGGATTTGGTGTTGTATATCTGGTAAAAGATGCAACACTCAGAGGGAAGTTCTGGGCTATGAAGGAAATGTACGAACAGGGGGGAGACCCGGAAGTAATAGAGAAAAGTTTCAGAGAAGAAGCAAATATGCTTGCAAAAATAGATCACCCCAATATACCGTCTATATCACATTTTTTTACTGCCAATAAAAGACATTATCTTGTTATGGAATATATAAAAGGGGAAACTCTGAAAGATAGATTGAGAAAACTCCCTTCTGATGAATATTTCCCGGAAGAAACAGTTCTGGACTGGGGTATTACTATCTGTAATGTGCTGGATTATCTTCATAATCTCCCCAGACCTGTTGTGTTTCGCGATTTGAAACCGGAAAACATTATGATCAATGAAAAAGATGAGTTGAAGCTTATAGATTTCGGTATAGCGAGAGTATTCGAAGGAGGAAATAAAACCACCATTCATGCCCTTCTGACGAAAGGTTATGCTCCTCCAGAACAGTGGATGGGTAAGGCAGAACCAAGATCTGATATTTACTCACTGGGAGTAACAATGGATTACCTTATTACTAAAGTACACCCGGAAGAAAAATTTCCTAATTTCCCTCCTGCAAGCAAGTTTAATCCTGACATATCGGAAGAGCTCTCCAGTGTAATACTTCATGCGGTAAAAATGAAAATAGAGGATAGATTTTCTTCTGTAAAAGATATGAAAGAAGCTCTGGTGAAAATTAAAAATAAAAAGAAATCAGTGGAATTTATCAGAGAAGGTAAACATTATGAACATAAAGGAGAATATCTGGAAGCCAGTTTTCAATATAAAAAAGCGCAGGAATATGATAATGAAAATGAAGAAATTCTTTTTTCCCTTTCATTCTGTTATGAAAAAATGGGACTCATTCCTGATGCAATAAAGATTTTAAATAAAATAGTTGAACGTTCTGGTAATTCCATTCATGTAAATAAAGGCAGAGAGATAATAGAGAGGTTATCTTCCATACCTGCAACTCCTTCAGGAGGAAATAATGAAATTCCTTTTGTGATTTCAATAAATCCTTCTTCTCCGGTAGCAGGAGAAGTGGCATATATAGATGTCAAAATACCTGAACATTCTGTAAATTCAGTTGAAGGAAATATATTAATTTCTTCTTCCAGACCCGATGATGATGAGCTCAAGCAACCATCTCTTTTAGAGCCGGGTCTTATGAGGGGAAAAATAACATCGGTATTTCCGGGAGAAACATTTATTACAGTAGTAGATAAAAATACAGGTAAAATACTTGCGGAAAAATTAAAAATAACCTTTATACAGAGCCTTCCTGACAGAGAAAATTCCTGCATGAAACTTTCAGGACCTTCCATGATTGATGCAAACGGTGAAGATACAGCCCGTATTGATATTACCATCCTGGATAACTTAAAAAAACCTTTACCAGGAATTTCTGTGAAATTTTCTTCAGGCAGAGAGATAGATAATTTTGAAACTGCTCCTACAGATGAAAACGGTCATGCTGAATGTGAAGTGTCTTCATCAGTTCCCGGTGCTGTCATTATTACTGCTACTGCTGAAGGTGTAGAACTCAAAGATAAAATAGAAATTAAGTTTGCAGCAACTTCAACACAGTTTTATTCAGTAAAACAGGATGGTGTGAAAGAAGTAAAACAGGATGGTGTGAAAGAAAGTGATAAAAAAAAGAAAAGGTCCCCCTTAATATTTATAGTAATTCCTATTTTTGTAATTTTTATTCTGACAGGAGGATTTTTTGCTTATAAATACTATCAGAAGATTAGAATAGATAATTATGTTAAAAAAGGTGATGATTATTTTTCTCATAAAAAATACCAGTCAGCTCTTACAGAATATGAAAATGCACTGAAATTAAATCCTGCTCTTTCTGGAGTCAGAAAATCGTGT
>JBEHWP010000500.1:0-5238 GCA_040217665.1 Vulcanimicrobiota bacterium | reverse complement strand
TGTTTACAGGGAGCTAAAGGAAAAACTGGAAAAACTGGAAAAGAGTTCTGAATTCTATGTAGAACAGGGTGCTGCATATATGGCTCAGGGAAGAGACGAAGATGCAGAAGAACTGTGGAAGAAAGCACTGGCAATAGACCCTTCCTCTGTATCTGCCAGCATATTGCTGGGCGGTCTATATGAAAAAAATGGAAATTTTATAAAAGCTTCTGCAGAATATAAAAAAGTTATTGAGTTAAGGCCTGATATGGAAGGGATCAAGAAGAGTCTGGAAGAAATATTGAAGAATGGTTAAAAGTGAAGAGTGAAAAATGAAGGGGCAAATTTACGCATCACCCGTTACGCGTCACTGGTCACGATTATAGCATCACGCATTTATCAAAGAAAGGAACCATAAATTTATGTTATTCAAAAGACTATTTATATCACTGTTATTATTACTGACAATGACTTCAATTCTGTATGCAAAATCTGCTGAAGAATGGAATAAAGAGGGTCTGGATTTAGCGGAGCAGGGTAAATATGAGGATTCTCTTTCCTGCTATGATAAAGCACTTACAATCAATAATAAATATGGGGAATGCTGGTATAACCAGGGAAATGCTCTGGCAAACCTGGGAAATTTTCATGAAGCAATTAAAAGTTATAATAAAGCCCTGGAGATTGATGAGAAATTTTCTCCTGCCTGGAACAATAAAGGAGGAGCTCTGGTATGTCTGGGGAAATACGAAGAAGCAATTGTATGTTACGATAAGGCACTATCTCTTGATGCCGGACAGATAGATACATGGAATAATAAGGGAGCCTGTCTTGTAATACTTGAAAAATACGAAGAAGGAATTAAATGTTTTGACATGGTTATAGAGTTGGACGGCGAAAGGGTTGACGCACGTAATAACAAAGCCTATGCATTAAACAAACTCGGGAAATTCCAGGACGCCCTGGAAGTAACAGATAAAACTCTGGAGTTTGCCCCTGATAATGCCGATACATGGAATACGAAAGGATGGGCTCTCTATGAACTGGATAAAAAAGAAGAAGGAATGAAATGTTTTGATAAAGCACTTGAATATGACCCGAAAAACTGCTATGCATGGAATAACAGAGGCTGGATTTTCCATCTTCAGGGAAACTATGAAGAAGCAATAAAATGTTTTGATAAAGCACTGGAATATGATCCGAATTATGAACAGGCGAAAATTAACAAAGAAAAGACTCTGGAAAAGATGAAAGAACCAGAATAAAAGGAACATGGGGCTGACCATTGACTTTCTGGACAGTCCCTTTTACGGCTAACAGATATCTGTTCACTTTTCACTTTTTATATTCAAAATTCTCCATGGAGACCAGTCAAGTGGTACTTTACTGACATAAGTCCTTGTAGAAAAAAGAATTTTCTCAGGGTTATCAAGGTCTGCAAAAGGTACAGAAATTGTTATCTCTTTTGAATTCCTTTTGATTTTCACTATATTTACAGGCAATTTCTTATTCTGATCATATATATTACAATAAATTGCTCCGAATTTCATATGAAGTTTCGGCATAAGAGGGAAATCTTTATCAGCTCTATAGCCGAATAAGTAAAGAGAAAGTCCCACTGTTTTTGCAAGAGGTCGGGAAAATTTCACTTTTATTTCAAGGGAATTCTCTTTCACTTTTACATACTGTTCCTGAATGCCTACATAGGCAGACTTTTCTTTTTCCATTAATTCATCTGGCATTTCAATTACTTCATTCTCTTTTCCCGTTATATCGATTGAATCTGATTTTAAAGTCACAGAAGGCATATCTCCGAAAAGTTCGTTCTGTCTCACAAAGGAAAGGAGGTATTTTTTATTGGCTTTATACTGGGTCATATGGATTTTCAGAGCATTATGCTTTATTTCTATCTCATCTTGAGTAAGATTAATATCCTGCCATTTTATCTCCTTTACAAGGCCTTCAGGAGGGTGCAGAAAATGTTCAGGCATATAACCGGGAGGATAGGGCCAGTTATTATAATGTATGAGATATGGATAAACTGTACAGGTTAAATCTTTTTTCAGATCCATGAGAGCAATACTGGTAAATAGATATAAAGCCTGATGATCAGGATGATGGTCTGCAGGACTGGAAACAAATATTTTCGTAGGTTTAAATTCTTTGAGAACTGTTTTGACATCTTTTAATATATCATCACCTTTATATAAAGCGTCCGGTCTTAAAGCATTATTATAGGGGACATATGTTACCCTTGTGAGTATACTCCTGTAAGGAGGAGCATTGTTCCAGCACTTATACCATATGTTCAGAGTGCCGAAATCAGGATAACCGAGAAAGGTAACATTATCTTTCGAAACACCTAGAACAGAAACTGATTTTAATGCTTCTTCATATCTGACAAGCCCCATGTTAATAGCACCTCTGGAACTTAATACAGGCCTTTCACGATAAACCATAAAAGACCATTCATTGGCATCTCCATAGGTAAGAAAAACGACATGAACAGGTAAGCCCATCTTTACGGCCTGCTGTATAATCCCACCGCATCCAAGAACTTCATCGTCAGGATGGGGAGCAAGTATAAGAATTCTGTCGTCTGACGAAAGAAGCAAATCTGACCAGATAAAATCTTCATCTATCTGAGGATTTTTTGCCATAAAAATAGAAAGGATATAAAGGGGAAGAAAAATCAATAAAATGATTAAAAGTCTTTTATGAAAACCCTTCATAAATAATTGATGATAAACAGTGAAAAACAGAAAATTCACTTTTCATTCACTGCTCACTGATTCAATTTCTCCTTTAATATAATAATTTTGGCATCATCCGTCGTGGAGATAAATATACCGGTAAAGGGAAAATATTTTTAACTTTTTTAGACATATTCTTTCAATTCCGCATAAATCCTGCCTTTCATAATAAACAGCAAGAGGAGAACTTAACGCCCTGCGGGCAAGTTGTTTAAAGTTGAGGGTTGAAGGTTGAGAGTTGAAATCAACCATAAACTCTCAACTCTCAACTCTCAACCATATAATAGTTTAACCGGAATGAAAATTCCTATACATTTAAAATAGCCAAAGTCGAGAAAAAATCGGAGAGGTTTTAGCGATTTTATTCAGAATAATAATAAACTGTATTTTTGCAGATTTTAAAAACTGTAAAAATATAATCTACAATTTTCAGGTGTTGGGTTAGGAAGATTAAAATCCAAAACCTGGAACCCAAAACCTGTTTAACTATAAAGTCTGTAAAAATAAAGAAGTTATGAAAAAGTACAAAACTACAGGGAGTTAAATAAAAATGAAATCTGCCATACTGGCTATTTTAACTGCTATATGCTGGAGTACAGGAGGTTTTTTTGAAAAAAAAGGACTTAAGCTTGGCCATTTACAGCCTGTTATGGGAATTACCATCAGAACTGCAGTGGCACTGATAATACTTTCCATAGCAAGTTTTCCGCTCTGGCAGTCAGTTACTCAAGCAGGAACAAAACCTCTTTTATATTTGATCATAGGAGGAGGAGTGATTGCAGGTTCTGCCGGTATGCTCTGTTTTTATGCTGCCATACACACAGGAGAACTGAGCCGTGTTATACCGGTAGCTTTCGGTCTGACTCCTTTATTTGGATATATTCTGGGCGTATTTATACTTAAAGAACCGTCAGATGTTTTTAAGATTGCAGGAGTCATACTTATATCTCTTGGTGTCATATGCTTGAGTATAAAATAAAGAAGGTTATAAATATCCCTGGATATCTGAATTTAAATAATTTGAAATCTGAAGTTGAATCCCTGATAATAATTTTTATTTCGATGATTTTATATATTTTTACAGGATCTTTTAAAAACCATTATCACATAAGGGGAACCTTCTAATAGTATTCAGGCAGACAGAGAAATCCAGGTAAACAAAAAATATTAATTTTGTTAAACAATAATATATATAAGTTTACAGTAAGAATACAAGCAGAAATTTCAACTTAATTAAGCTTTATTTTTCTCTGAAAATTGCCTGAAGAAAATAATGAGTAATGACTGACACAATCAGTCATATATCATAAAAAATTTTCAGAGAATATAAATAAATAAAAAACTATTTAACAATCATAATTTGAATTATTTAAAACAAAAAAAAGTTTAATAAAAATAAATTATCCTTTTAAAGACAATTTTTTTTTTTATATACTGGACAATTTAAAATTAATATGCTATTATATCTAACTAACCTATAATAAAACTTTTTAAAATTGAAAAATTCTTAAAAAGTAGAAAGGATCGGTAAAAAACGTATGTCAAAATTCATCCGCAGTAGTTTTTCCAGTAAAACAGCTATTATTCTTTGCCTTCTTTTAGTAGGTTTATATTTCGTAATGGTTGGCTGTAACAAGGGCGGCGAAGCAACACCTACACCCGAAGCAGCACCTACCGGTGAAGTAGCACCTACAGCACCTACCGGTGAAGTAGCACCTACAGCACCTACCGGTGAAGTAGCACCTACCGGCGAAGCAGCACCTACTGGCGAAGCAGCACCTACCGGTGAAGTAGCACCTACTGGCGAAGCAGCACCTACCGGTGAAGTAGCACCTACCGGCGAAGTAGCACCTACCGGCGAAGTAGCACCTACTGGCGAAGTAGCACCTACTGGCGAAGTAGCACCTACCGGTGAAGCAGCACCTACCGGTGAAGCAGCACCTACTGGTAACTAAAAATTAATAAAGAAAAAAAAGGTATTGCGTAATTATTTTAATTAAAAGCGTTTTACTGTAAAACATAGGGGGCTGATTACAGCCCCCCTTTAGTTTTCTCAACCTCTGTAGCCGTTTGTTACAGGCATTCTCCTGTCTTTCCCGAAAGCTCTTGGAGTTATCTTTATCCCCGGCGCTCCCTGACGTCTCTTGAATTCACTTCTGTCAACAAGGCGCATAACATCTTTTACAACTTCTTCATTATAACCCATATTCACTATATCCCTGATACTTTTATTTTCTTCCACATAGGCTTCCAGTATTGGGTCCAGAACATGGTATGGAGGCAGACTGTCTTCATCTTTCTGATCAGGACGCAGTTCTGCAGAAGGAGGTTTGTCTATCGTATTTTCAGGAATGACACAGTATCCTGCCGCGGTATTTTTATAACGGGACAGTTTATAAACAAGTTCTTTCGGAAGGTCTTTTATGACTGAAAAACCTCCTACCATATCTCCGTAAAGAGTACAGTAGCCGACACTTATTTCACTTTTATTTCCTGTGGCAAGAAC
>JBEHWP010000499.1:0-5246 GCA_040217665.1 Vulcanimicrobiota bacterium | reverse complement strand
TAAATTTATTTTGCCTGAAAAAACAGAAAATTCAGATCCGAGCTGGTTTGGATTTTTGCTGACAGTAAAAGAAGAGGCAGGTTTTACAAGGGACGATATAGTGGAATATCTTGAGACAAATAAGATACAGACGAGAATGCTCTTTGCAGGTAACCTGATAAAACATCCATGTTTTGATGAAATGAGAAAAGAAGGTAAAGGATACAGAATTGCAGGAGATCTGGCAATTACTGATAAAATAATGAAGGATACATTCTGGCTTGGAGTATATCCCGGTATGACAGAAGAAATGATTGATTTTATTATTAAAACGATTAATAAATATAGTGAAAAAAATTCAGTCAAAAATTTCACATTATAAATTTGGAACAGAAAGGATTTCAATAAATGTTAGTAAGTATTATTGTTCCTGTATATAATGCTGAAAAATTTTTAAACAGGTCCATTAATAGTGTATTAAATCAGAGTTATAAAAAACTTGAGCTTATACTCGTTAATGATGGCTCCACTGATAACAGCGAAAAGATATGTAACATTTACGGCGTGACCGATAAAAGAATTAAAGTGATTTCTAAAAAAAACGGCGGCCCTGCTGCAGCAAGGAATACAGGTGTCAGTTATGCTACAGGAGATTTTATATTTTTTCTTGATGCAGACGATTTTATCGAAGAAAATGCCATAGAAAGGTTAATCACTATTTATAACCAGTATCAACCTGATATGGTCATGGGAAATTTCAATAAACTTGAAAAAAATAACGAAATAATAAAACAAAACGTTTCATTTCACCCGGACAATGAAATTTTTCAGGAGCATATTAAAGAATTATCAAAAACAGATATTGTAAATTATGTAAGACATTTTCTTAAACATCCAAGTAACCATCTGATCAGTTACTGCTGGGCACGGTTATATAAATCATCAATTATTAAAGAAAATAGTATAGTGGCAAATAAAGACATGCGTCTTTTTGAAGATTTCGTTTTTAATCTGGATTATCTGAAATATACCAGTAAAATTGTATTTCTTAATGAAAGTATATATATATATGTTATGCACAGCAGCCATATATCTGCCAGTATGGCTATTGTCAACAGTGATAGTTTAATCCATGACATGGGGATCTTCAGGATTAAAGCGAGTGAATTTCTTCAGAAAAAAAATACCGGCAAAGGAAAGAAATTGAGTAAAACCGATATAAAACAGGAAGTAGGTCACACCCTTATTCATTATGTTATTATATTTCTGATTCGTTCATGCAGGTTACTCAATAAAAATAATAGAAACATAATTTACAGAGAAATAGAAAAACTTATAAATGCCGATATTCTTAAAGATAGTTTACAGTATTATTCACCATCAAAGGGTAATAGCAAAATACTGCCTTTATTAATGAAGCATAAATTAATTGATTTACTTATGGATTATTGCCAGTACAGGGCTTATAAAAGATATGGGAAACCGGAGGAAGATATAAAAAAATGAATAAAAAAGATATTATAAGTGAAATCAAAGCAACAGAACTACCAGTCATAATATACGGAGCAGGTGTTGTTGGCAAAACTCTACTGACTATCTGTAAAAATGAAGGGATTAAAATCGAGTGTTTTTGTGATAGCAGCAAAAAAGTAGCTCAGTCAAATTTTTGTGACATGGAAGTAATATATGCCCATGATTTAAAACAGAAGTATAGAGATGCCATATTTTTAATATCATCTGCAGCTATAAAAGATGTTGTTGATTTACTTATAAATTCAGGATTTTCAAACTGGTATGCCGGTGGTTTATTATTAAAAGATATGGATGTTTCTCAAAATCAAACGGGCAGTTCTATAGATTATACTAAATTTGCACTGGAAAATTGCATATTGTGTCACGATGGTTATTTAAATCCTGACAAACTTTTTTTAAGAAGTATTGACCTTATCATTACAGAGCGCTGTTCTTTAAAGTGCAGGGATTGCTCCAATCTTATGCAGTATTACGAAAAGCCTGAAGACTGTAATATAGATATGTTATTAAAGTCTATTGATGTTTTTTTTACAGTATTTGACGAGGTTATGGATTTTCGGCTTATCGGTGGAGATGTATTTATGAACAAGAACTGGCACATAATAGTCAGAAAATTGTCAGATGAAACAAGAGCAAAAAGAATCGTATTATATACAAACGGAACTATTATTCCTCAGAAGAAATATATTCCGGTGTTAAAAAATGATAAAGTACTTATTATTGCAACTGATTATGGCGCCTTATCAAAAAAGCTGGGGGAACTAAAAAAAATGATGGAAGAAAATAAAATCGCTCATTACATACTCGAAATAACAGAGTGGCTTGATTGTTCATCCATTACACCACATAATCGCACTGTCGAAAAAAATAAAGAAATATTTAAAAACTGCTGTGCAAAAAATATGGCCACTTTATCTGACGGAAAATTATTCAGATGTCCTTATGGAGCCAATGCACACAGACTGAAGGCAGTACCGGACAGCAAGAGAGATTATGTTGATCTATTTCACCTGTCTGACACTGAAGATAGAAAAAAAATAAAAAATAATGTCAGAGAATATCTTTTAAATATAGATTATCTTGATTTATGTGATTATTGCAGCGGCAGACCATTATCTGGCAATGAAATACCACCTGCTATACAGACAAAAAAACCTTTAAAATATAAAAAATATGAAAGATAAAAAAAACTTATTCTGTAACTGCAGAGGATAATGGCATTTAGTTAAGAAAAATATAGTAATCTGAATAAATGTCAAAAATTAAGAAAGGTAATTCTATGGAAGGACAACATTTAAAACCACATGAAGCAAAGAGAAGAAATCAATTAAAAGAAGAAAAACCATATGTTTACGGAAAAATTGTGAAATTCGCTGAAAAACTCAACCGTGGAGAAAGTATTGCCATAATACAATTTCAGTATAATTACACCTGTAATTTCAAATGTCAGCACTGCTCTGTAAAAAGATTTCAGGGAAAAAAAGAAGGAAGACAGTTTACCATAGAAGATGTAAAAAATCTTTTTCAACAGGCAGATGAAATGGGACTTGCCCGTGTTACTATTACCGGAGGAGAACCACTTGTATTTAAAGATTTAGATGAGCTTGTAGCGGCAATTGATCCTCAAAAATTCTATATAAACTGTGATACAAATGGCTGGCTTTTAGATGAAAAAAGAGCGAGACATCTAAAGAGTATAGGAATTGACAGAATTCAATTGAGTATAGATAGTCTGGATGAAAAAAAACATGATGATTTCAGACAGACCAGAGGTTCTTATAAAAGAACACTGAAAGCAGTTGATGCTGCATTGAGTGCAGATTTAGCGATATTCATACAAACTGTTGTTACCAAACAGAGACTCAGAACAGAAGAGTTTATTGAATTTATCAAATATTTCAATAAAAAAGACATAGGAGTTTTTGTAAGTTATGCAAAACCGGTAGGTTCATGGGAGGGACATTTTGATGTTCTTGTAGACAGAGAAGACATGAAATATATGGAAGAACTGGAAAAAAAATATAAGGTTTTTACTCACTTAACACCGGGCTATGGGCTTGACATGGGATGTATAGCTGTCAAGGGAATGTTCTCTGTCACCCAGTACGGAGATGTATTGCCATGTCCTTATATTCATACATCCATAGGGAATGTTTTTGAAGAGCCGCTAAAAGATATAATTCAAAGAGGACTGGATATTAAATATTTCGGAGAACATATTGACACATGCCTTATTGCAGAAGACAGGGATTTTATTGATAAATATGTAGTGGGAAGGATATACAATAAGCCTTTACCTGTCCCATGTTCTGAAGTCTTTACAGAAGAAGACAAAACGATAAAGAGATTTAATGAAGGAATCTAAAGATCTGTTTACAGGTCAGGATACTGGACAATTATGAATATTTCAGATGCCATATCATTTCTGTCCCGGGAAGTTCCAAATCCATCGGAGGGTTTACCTGATGAACTTTTCTATTACATAAGCAGAACAACTCCTCTGGTAAATGTTGATCTTCTGATAAAAGATGAAAAAGGACGGACTCTTCTGGCATGGCGTGATGATATTTATGCAGGAAAAGGGTGGCATATACCCGGTGGTATCGTAAGATTCAAAGAAAGGCTGGAAACAAGGATTGAAAAAGTAGCTGAAAGTGAAAGAGGCTCCAGTATAAGCTTCGACTCTGTTCCAGTTGCCTTGAATCAGCTTATACATACTGAACGTGATGTAAGAAGCCATTTCATTTCAATTCTATACAGATGTTTTCTCTCTAGCGAGTTTATTCCGGGAAATAAAGGGCTTACAGATAGAGACAGAGGTTATCTTATGTGGCATGATAGTTGTCCGGATAATTTACTGGCATATCACGAAATATATAGAAGCTATATATAACCATAACAGGAGGTTTTATAATTGAAAGCAAAAGATATCAGCGGCCATGCACCTGGCGGGAAAAGGACAAAACTGGCAGAAGTCCTTCCTCTTGATACGCCATTTGTAATTCAGATATTTCCTATTTATGCCTGTAATTTTGCATGTAATTATTGTATTTTTTCCATAGATAAATCCAGAAGAGGTTTTATTTCAGATAAAATTATTATGGATTTAGATTTATATAAAAAATGTATAGACGATATGACCATGTTTCCTGACAAAATAAAGGTACTTCGCTTTGTAGGAATAGGAGAGCCTCTTTTGCACAAACATATAGCAGATATGGTTAAATATGCTGTTTCAAAAGCTGTGGCAAATACAGTGGAAATATTAACAAATGCATCACTTCTGACTCCACAGTTATCTGACTCCCTTATATCGTCAGGATTATCAAGATTAGTCGTATCTCTCCAGGGAACAACACAGGACATGTACAGGAAAGTATGTGGAATAGATATAGACTTTGAAAAATTTATTCAGAATTTGAAGTATTTTTTTGATAATAAAGGCTCAGCACAGGTATATATAAAAATTATAGATTGTGCCCTTAATGGCAGGGAGGATGAAGAAAAATTTTATGAAATTTTCGGTAACTTCTGCGATACCATAGCAATTGAACATGCAGTTCCAATTCATTCAGGAGTAGCCTATGAGGATATATTAAAAGATAAAGATAATTCCTTAACACAATTTGGTCTGCCTGTTTCAGAAGTTCAAATTTGTCCCCAGCCTTTTTTCACTATGCAGATTAATCCGGACGGGAAAGTCGTACCATGTTTCTCTTTTGAATATCCTGAAA
>JBEHWP010000498.1:0-5273 GCA_040217665.1 Vulcanimicrobiota bacterium | reverse complement strand
GTGAAGAGATACCAAAAGTTACAGCTCCTTTAGAGGAAGATCCCTTTGGACGTATTTTTGAACTGGTAAAAAATTTCGAACATAAAAATTTAATTAAAATATTAGATTATTTTCAGGATAAAGGTAGATCTTATCTTGTAGAAGAGTTTTTTTCCACAGAAAGTTTCTTTGATAAAATTTCCCAGGAAGATTTCAAGCCTGATGAAGTGCAGGTAATGAAATGGGGTATATCTCTGTGCAATGCTATCGGTTATATTCATGAACATGGTATTATACATAGAAATTTGCAGCCGGTTACAATACTTATAAATCCTGATATGGAAGTAAAAATTGCAGGTTTTGAAAGGTCAAGGTTAAAAACAGAAGCTAATATTGATATAATGGTAAACCACGGTTTCACTGCCCCTGAAGGATTTGGTATCGGACAGGTTTCTGTTAATGAAACATCTGATCTTTATTCTATTGCCTCTATTATATACAGACTTTTAACACGCTATAAACCCGGTGTTGACCAGCAGGGACCATATATGACCTTCCCGTTTTTTAAAGATATAGGTGTAAAAACTTCTTATCCTGCTTTAGAAAAGCTTTTATTAAAATCTCTTTCAGGAATTCAGGAAAAAAGACATCAGAGTGCTCACGAATTAGAAGAAGATTTAACGACAGTTCTGGAAACACCTCCTGTAAATTATATAGAAAAAGGGGCATATATACGTATTCGTGGTTCTATGAAAACTAATGTGGGGAAAGTAAGAGAGATAAATCAGGATAGTATGCTCAGTATGCAGCTTACTATGAACGAATGTTCTCAATATACTCAGCCCCTTTTATTTATAGTTGCCGATGGTATGGGCGGAGTAGCAGATGGAGAAGTTGCAAGTTCTATGGCGATTCGTCATGTATCTGCCAGTGTTTCAAAACTCCTTCTTGATAGAAATTGTTCTTTCCCTCTCGATAGTAATATACTTGCCAGTGCTGTTGAATATGCCAATACTGAAATATATAATTATTCACAGCAAGAACAATCCAGAAAAGGTATGGGGTCTACTATAACATCAGCTTTACTTATAGGGAATAGACTTCTTATAGCCCATGTAGGAGATACAAGGGCATATATTATGAATAGTAAAGAAATAAGGCAGATAACAGAAGATCATTCTCTTATAGGACGTCTTTTGAAAATGGGACAGCTTACGCCGGAAGAAGCAAAAAATTCACCGCAAAAAAATCTTATATACAGGGCACTGGGAACCAATCCTCAGGTGGAGGTTGATAGCTATGAAGAAAAAATGGAACCAGGCGACATAGTTTTAATATGTTGCGATGGCTTATGGGACTATTTCAGCAATGAAGAATTACATAAATTAGTAAGCAGATCTAAAGACTTTGATAAAACTACTGCAAAATTAATAGATCTGGCAAATGAACGAGGTGGAAAAGATAATATTACAGTAATTATTTTCCAACTGGTTTCCATAGAATCTAATTGATTATTATCTGTGAAAGGATGTGATGAATAGGTGACCCCAGGAAGTGAGGTTAATTTAAAAAGCACCCTCAGTTATACTTATATTCAGGTCACCAGTGAAGATAAGCTGGTTTATCTACTAGTGGATGTTATGCCAGTGGCACAATCTTCATTAGGGCACGTACCTCTTAATTTGTCTTTAGTTCTTGATAAAAGCGGTTCAATGTACGCTCAAGAAAAACTTGAATATGTGAAAAAAGCTGTTATATATGTTATAGACCAGTTACGTTCTGATGATATATCCAGTATAGTGGCTTTTGCGGACCGTGCAAGAGTGGTTGTTCCAAGCCAGCAGATATTTGATAAAGGCGGAGTAAAAAATACTGTTCAGAGAATTGATAATGTAAGCGTTGGCGGCGGAACCCATATGTTTAAAGGTATAGTTGCTGCATGTGATGAGGTAATGAAAAATTACTCTCCCAATCGTAAAAATCATGTTATATTACTTTCTGACGGACTTACTGTAGCTGAGAGTAAGTGTTTGAAGAAATGCAGGGAAGAGGCAGCAAAGGGAATTTCATTCTCTACTCTTGGTGTAGGTAATGATTTTAATCAAAAATTAATGATGGATATTGCAGATACAACGGGTGGTAAATCTTATTATATAGATGTACCCAGTGATATTCCTAATATTTTTGCTCAGGAGTTAAAAGGTGTGCAGTCTGTAGTTGTACAGAACCCGACATTACACCTGAAACTCAGCAGAAATGTTCAGGTAAAGAGAGCTTATAAGGTTAAACCTCTTATAAGTGATCTGGGTGCTCCTCAGGTTATGAATCAGGTTTACTCTGTGAAAATGAGTGATCTTCAGAAAGATGAACCTCAATCTATATTATATGAGTTAATATTACCATCCCGCCAGGCAGGATCTTACAGGATTGCCCAGGCTTCCCTTGAATATGATATAATTATGAAAGGGGAGAAGGGTAAACAAATTGCTCAGGATATTGTAATAGCCTATACATCTGATTACAGTCTTACAGGTATGATAGATAGTTATGTAATGAATCTGGTAGATCTGGTAAGTGTATTCAGACAGCAAACAAGAGCACTGGAACTGGCACAAATTGGTGAACATGCAAAAGCTACCCAGCTTTTGAAAACTGCAGCAACAACTCTGTTAGATAGAGGTCAGAAAGATCTGGCTACTACCTTCCTTGAAGAAGCCAAAAATATAGAACAGGGAGTAAATACATCTGTTGCAGGTACTAAAAAACTGGAATATGGTACAAGAAAATTAACTCAAATGTTAGATGATGCTTTTTTACCACCTATATAGGAATTTTTATTTTATTAAAATATTTTTTAAGGAGGAAAGAGATTTATGAAATGCCCTGTATGTGGAGTTGATAATTTAGAAGGTTCTGCCTATTGTGATGACTGTGGGTCAAAGTTGCCCGCTGCCGGAGCAGCACCTGTAGCAGCATCACAACCTGTTGCTCCTCCTCCTGTGGCAGTTACACCTGCACCTGTAGTTGGAGGAAAACTTACATGCCAGGCATGTGGGTTTGAAAATAATTTAGGTGAAGCCTTTTGTTCGGATTGCGGTGCATCTCTGAGTGGAGCTTCGCCGGTAGAAGCGGTGATCCCATCTCCCGTCGTTTCCGGACAACCATCTCCACCTGTAACCCCGGTAGTCCCCGGTAGACCGGTAGCAAAATTAATTGAAAAGAAAACTCAAAGAGAGTTTCCCCTTACAGCAGATGTTATGATTGCCGGCAGACAGAGCCCGGCAGATAATATCTTCCCCGATCTTGATCTTACTGAAGTTGATACGGACTCCTATGTTTCCAGAAGACATCTTCAGATAATAAGACAGGGGGAACAATATTTAGTAGAAGATTTAGGCAGTTCCAATGGTACATTTTTAAATGAAGGGCCTCGCTTAAATCCCGGAATTCAGCAATCACTCAGCAATGGTGATCGCATTCAACTGGGACAGACAGAGTTTGTATTTGTAATTTCATAATAAATTAACCTGGAAGGATGATTTCCATCCTTCCAGGGATAGGTGGCTATATGGACTGGGAACTCTTAAAGAGAATTGATCCTACGAAGTTAATCGGAGGAGAAGGTAATTCTCCTCTCGATATATTAACAGGAGATAAAGATAAGGTAAAATCCTCAAAAGATATACCTCTTACCGGACTTTATTACAGGAAACCTGTATTTACTTATAATCCTTCTAAAAGCCTGTCATGCAGAATTGAATTTTTCGAATCTCAGGAAAAAAACCCCTTTGATATAGGTTTATTGAAATCTATTACTATAGGAACAGCTGAGAGATATTTTGCAGATGTCTGCAGATATATAGTTAAAAATAAACCGCAGAAAGCTTTAACCAGATTAACTGATGTCTTGAATAAAGATCCTCAATACAGCGATGCCTATTTCCTTATGGGATGTATACTTCTGGAAGCAGAGCAATTCGATAAAGCAAACAGTTGTTTTCAAAAAGTTTTGTTATGCCAGAAATCTCTTGGCAGAGAGTTCAGGAAGTATTTACCGTCCTTTCATGTTGAACTGAATCTGAACCTTCCGTCAAGTTTCTGTATATTTCCAGAATTGCTCGGTGCTACATTGCTGGTAGCTATAAGTTACTGGGAAAACAAAAAAAGAGCTGAAGCTATTTCTGCACTGGAACAGACAGAATCTATATTCCCTAAAAATTCGTCAGTGTTATATTTAAGTACTTATTTTAAAATGGAAATGGGAAAATATAAAGATGTAATTACACAGCTTTCTACTTTTGAACCTTCCAGTATTATAGATCTGGCAACCTATACATTATTCGGAGCATCTCTTTACAGTACCTATGATTTTTCAGGAGCAATACAGGTATTGAAGAATGCTCTTAAAATTTCTGACAAGTTTGAACAGGATGAACAGAATAAACTTATTCGTTATCATCTGGGAAGAGCTTATTTAAACAGAGGCGATAAATTTGAAGGTCTCCAGGAATTACAGAAGATTGCGTCTATAGATCCGGATTATCTGGATATAAATTCTATATTAAAAGATCCTTCTCTGGGAGCAAAGCCTTATGCAAAGGAAAAACCAGTGGAAGCAGAACTAAAGATACCTCCTGCTCCTGTACAGGAGCAAAAAGCAGTTGTTTCTCCTTTAAAACCTTCAGAGGATAAACCTGTTCCTGAGCCACAGAAACGTGAAACTGTAAATGCAATTCCTCAACAGGAACATGTAAATATACCTGTAGATATAAGTTCCATGGCTGATATTACCAGAGTTCTGCCTCAATCCGGAGCCAGACTTTTAATAAAAAATACGGGAGAGACCTTTCCTATTAAGGTAGAGGAAATTACAACCATTGGCAGAGAAAGTACAAATACTATTCCTTTTCCGGAGGATTTTTCTATTTCCAGAAAACAGGCCAGAATAGTATTTGAAGAACATAATTTTTATGTAGAAGATCTCGGAAGTACAAATGGAACCTACCTGAATAAACGTCGTATAACTGCTAAAATGCCTCTGAAACATAATGATGAAATACAGATGGGGAAAAAGACATTCACTTTTATTGTGGAGTGAATATTTTATTTAGAGCCTATCCGAAAAGTAATATTTATTTTACGATCCCCGGGGTGAGGCTCTGGAGAAAAAGATATACCGTATTAACAGTTTCTAAAACCTGTCCCTGTCCGGACTCTTCCGGAAAAGATATGATCCTGTTGCGTGGCAAACTGGTTTTGCAGACTGTTAATATTTTGCGTCTATATAATTTATA
>JBEHWP010000497.1:0-5274 GCA_040217665.1 Vulcanimicrobiota bacterium | reverse complement strand
TGGTTTAATCTGATAAAGCAGGGTGTGGATATAAATAGGGAATTAATTTCAGGACTTATATGGTTATTTTTAAGACTCTTTTTATTGCCTCTCAGTTTTTTTATTGTATTTTATAGGATTCTTTCCAGGTTTTCCTGGTTTCCCGGTATTAATCGAACATGTGAAATTAAGTGTGTCAAATAAGAAGGATTACCACGTAAAGTGTCAAATTCTCAGGTTAAATTATAGTGAAAAGTGAAAAGTGAAAAGTGAAAAGAATAGGACATTACTCACTCTTCACTTTTCACTACTTACTTTTCACCACTTATCCGGTATGGAATGAAAAGAGGTAAGAAGTGTTTTTTGAAAATTTCTGGGTAAAAGTGTTCGGTGCCGGTATCTTTTTGATGTTTCTTTTTACTCCTTCTGCCGATCATATTACCGCTCTGGGTCTTCTGTTATCTTTAATCAGCTTTATAATACTTTTCAGAGGATCTCTTAAAAATTACTTGAGAACTCCCTTTGGATTTCCTGTTATAATATTGCTCCTGACAGGGCTGATTTCCATATCTGTTGCTCTTAACAGGAATGCTTCATTAAATGCTCTGCTCTGTGCCATAATAGCTATTATTATGTTCTATCTGATTGTAATTTATATGAGATTTAAACCTGAACATTGCAAAATAATACTTTCCCTTGTGATTATATCCTTTTCCATTATAATTTTTGCAGGTTTATTACAATT
Source organism: Vulcanimicrobiota bacterium (assembly GCA_040217665.1). Classification (GTDB taxonomy): domain Bacteria; phylum Vulcanimicrobiota; class SpSt-956; order SpSt-956; family JAKJGF01; genus CALARM01. The sequence continues at coordinate 4,550 of JBEHWP010000497.1, read as the reverse complement.
TATTTTCAATAAATACAGCACCTGGATGGATGTAACTCTTCCGAATGGAACTGTTGAACACAGAGGAAGGTTGAATTCTTTCTTTATTTTTCCAAACAGCTTTTCTGCTTCTATAGTGCTTGTATTACCTGTGATTTTCGGAGCTATATTTTTAAAAAAACTTGATCTTTTTTATAAAATACTCCTGGTTTTACTTTTCGCCATGGGAGTTTTTTGTCTGATTTCCACCTATTCGAGGGCAGGCTGGATTGGATTTGCAGTCGCTGCATTTGTTATAATTTATTTACTCGGGCAAAAGAAAAGATTTATCTTTATACCTTTAATTATTTTTATATTAATAAGTGTATCTCTGCTGTTATGTATACACAAAGAAACGTTAAAATCTTATGTGTTTCATAACTATTCAGATAAAAGCAGACAATTTATTTTTGTTAAATCTCTGAAGATCTTAAGGGAACATCCTCTGACCGGTATTGGAATAGGTAATTTTCATTATGTATATCCTCTTTATATATTGCCCGGAGAAGAGGCTTTACCTGAAGAAGTTTCCCGTCCCTGGCATGCCCATAATCTTTTTCTTAATATGGCTGTAGAAATGGGGCTGCCCGGATTGATAGCTTTTTTATGGTTTATTCTGAGTATATTCATGCAGATACGTATTTCAATAGCAGGGGATATGGAATATAAAGAAATTTTATACGGCATAATAGCAGGGCTTACAGGCTTTCTGATATTTAATCAGATAGATTTTGTTATGGGAGATGTTAAGAGCGGGATTTATTTTTTTATTATTCTTGCTTTTGGTGCAGGTTTATCTATGAAAAGGAATGATGTCAGTTCTGTAGAATAATTTATGTCGATATTAAAAAAAAAGGAGCTATATATATGAATGTACCATTGCTGGATTTAAAGGCACAGTATATTTCAATAAAAGATGAGATTACAGATGCTATAGAAAGGGTTTTTGAACATCAAAAATTTATCATAGGACCTGAAGTTAAAGAACTGGAAGAAAAAATAGCAGATTATTGTAAGACTAAATATGCCGTATCTGTATCATCCGGAACAGATGCTCTTCTTGCAGCACTCATGGCGGCAGGGATTAAACCGGGTGATGAAGTTATAACTACGACTTACAGTTTTTTCGCTACTGCCGGTTGTATTCACAGAGTCGGTGCTATTCCTGTGTTTCTTGATATAGATGAAAAAACCTGCAATATAGATGTAGAACAGATTGAAAAAAAGATAACAGGTAAAACTAAAGCCATTATACCTGTCCATCTTTTCGGACAGATGTGTAACATGGAACATCTTATGAAGATAGCCAGAAACCATGGCCTGAAGGTTATAGAAGATGCAGCCCAGTCTATAGGAGCTATTTATCAAAAAGATAAAATAGCTTATAAAGCAGGAAGTATGGGTGATTTCGGATGTTTTTCTTTCTTCCCTTCTAAAAATCTCGGGGCATGCGGTGACGGAGGTATGGTTGTTACTCAAGATGAAACACAGGCACATATGTTAGAGATATTAAGAAATCATGGAGCAAAACCGAAATATTATCATAAAATAGTGGGAGGAAATTTCCGGCTCGATACACTTCAGGCCGCCATATTACTGGTCAAACTTAAATATCTGGATAGCTGGTCTTCCGGCAGAAGAAGAAACGCAAAATATTATAATGAAAGATTTGCTGGAACAGCCATTGTAACACCATATGTGGAAGATTATAATTATTCCATATATAATCAGTATGTTATAAGAGTCAAAAATAGAGACAAACTCCTTAAACATCTTCAGGGTAACGGCATAGGCTGTGAAATTTATTATCCTGTTCCGCTTCACCTTCAGGAATGTTTCAGTTACCTGGGGTATAAAAAAGGAGACTTACCTGTTGCAGAGAAAATAGCAGAAGAAACCATTGCATTGCCTGTTTATACGGAACTTACAAAAGAACAGAAAGATTATGTAGTGGATAAGGTACTGGAGTTTTATCAGTGAACAGTGAAAAGTGAAGAGTAGGGGGGGCGGTACCGGTAAAACACGCATTACGCATCACTCATCACGCGTCACCATTAATAAGGAGATAAATAATTATGAAAATACTTGTTACAGGAGGAGCCGGGTTCATAGGAAGTGAATTCATAAGACAGTGTGTCAGGCTCGGACAAAATATTGTTCTTGTAGATAAACTTACCTATGCTGCAGATTTTAAAAGACTTGACGAAGTAGAAAAAGATATTACCTTCTATCATGCAGATATAAATAACAGGGAATTCGTAAATCATATTTTTTCTAAAGAAAAGCCGGACGTAATTGTCCACTGGGCAGCAGAAAGTCATGTAGACAGGAGTATTGTAGACGCTTCTCCTTTTATAGAAGCAAATGTAAAAGGTACCCAGGTTTTACTTGATATATGCCGATCTTACGATATAAAAAAATTCATAAATATCTCAACAGATGAAGTCTATGGTGATCTGGGCGAAGAAGGGCAGTTTTTTGAAGACTCTCCTCTCAGCCCTAATTCTCCTTATTCTGTAAGCAAAACTTCTGCCGATATGCTGGGTAGAGCCTGTTACAGAACTTATGGTTTACCTGTGATTACAGTCAGACCTTCAAATAATTACGGTCCATGGCAATACCCTGAAAAACTTGTGCCTGTTGTTATACTTAAAGCTTTAAGCAACAGGCCCGTACCTGTTTACGGAAAAGGTGAAAATGTAAGGGAATGGCTTTATGTATCTGATTGTGCCGGCGCAGTATTGAAGATAATCGATGCAGGTAAAGCAGGAGAGATTTATAATATCGGCAGTTCCCAGGAAAGAAAAAATATTGACACAGTAAAATCTATACTTCATATACTCGGGAAATCGGAAGATTTGATAGAATTCGTTAAAGACAGGCCGGGCCATGATTTCAGATATTCTTTAAATGCGGATAAGATTAAATCGGAGCTCTCATGGGAAGCAACAGTTAAATTTGAAGAAGGAATGGATAAAACTGTGAAATGGTACGTAGATAATATGGACTGGGTAGAAAAGAAGATTTCCTATCTGAACTCTTTATGGGATAAGGTTTATATAAAATTATGAAATATCTTATTGTCGGGAAAAAAGGTCAGCTTGGAAAAGCATTTGTTAAAGAACTGAACAGACAGGGAAGAGATATTGCTGCTTTTGATATAGATGAACTGGATATAGGAAATTTAAGTGATGTTTTATCTGTTTTCGAACAGCTAAAACCGTCTGTTGTGATAAACTGTGCTGCTTATAATTATGTAGATCTTGCAGAAGAATATTTTTCTCTGGCTTACAGAGTGAACAGTGTGGCTGTACAAAACCTGGCTTTTGCTTCAAAAAAATATAATGCTTTTCTTGTTCATTACAGCAGTGATTATATTTTTGACGGACAGAAAACCGATGGTCTGTACATAGAAGATGATCCTGTAAGACCTCTGAATGAATACGGGAAAAGTAAATATTTCGGGGAATTTCTGTTAAAAGAGGAAATTGAGACATATTTGATTCTAAGGGTTAGCTGGGTTTTTGGAGAAGGAGAACAGAATTTTATTCATAAACTCCTCAAATGGTCTGAACAGAGTAAATCTTTAAATATTGCCTGTGATGAAGTATCTGTACCGACCTGCACAGACACGATTGTGGACGTCACATTAAATGCTCTGAGCCACGAACTTACGGGAACATATCACCTGACAAATTCCGGTTATGCTTCAAGATATGAGTGGGCAAGATTTATAATGAAACATTTAAAGATTGATAAATTTATATATCCTGTGTCAAGGGAATCTTTTAATCTACCTGCCAGAAGGCCGGCTTTCTCTGCTATGAGTAATGGGAAAATTGCAGGAAAGCTGCATATGGTAATACCTTCCTGGGAAGATTCTGTCGAAAATTTTATAAGAAATTATTATTGTGAAGTGTGAAGGGGGGACTCGTGACTGGTAGTTTCGTAATGCGTAATGCGTAATGCGTGATGCGTGCTTTGTCCATTTCTATTCACGACTCAATATTCACGACTCACCATTTTTAGATTTCTTAAAAATTTTCAACCATATATTTTTTGCTGTTTTTATGCCTTCTGTTCCTGCAAGAAAAATACCGGCTCCGAGCATAATCCAGGACAGTATGTAACATCCAAGGCCTACTAAAAGCCAGAAAGGTTTTTCTGTACTTGCTGCAATAGCGCCTGTAACGGCAAGTCCGCCGTAACCAACGGGGAAATTCAATATAAGTAATATAAGACCTGTTTTAAATTTTATATTTTTCATGTTTTTTTCAGTAGAAAGAAAAACTTTATACTGAAACCTCCCTGTTTTATTACTGAAATCCGAAACCCATCACCCGGGATCAGAGACATTTTTAAACTTAATCTCTATTGACTAAATTCGTTTTAAACGTTAAAATTCCTTGTAAATATGTTATTGATGTCAATTTTAACATGGTGATTGGTAAGTGGTTTTCTGTCATTCCTTTCAGAATACTCTTCATAGAATATGTGAAACAATAAAGGTATAATAGAATGAATAACAGTAA
>JBEHWP010000496.1:0-5278 GCA_040217665.1 Vulcanimicrobiota bacterium | reverse complement strand
TATTTCCCAGCTTTCCAGATATTTATGTTCATCTTCTTTTAAATGCACTATAACATCTGTTCCTCTGTGCTCTTTTTCCACTTCTTCTACAGTAAATGTTTCATCTGCACCGGACTCCCATTTTATGCCGCCTTTTGTGCCACCTGTTCTTGATATAACTGTAACCCTGTCTGCTACCATGAAAGAAGAATAGAATCCGACTCCGAATTGTCCTATCAATTCCGGATTATCTCTTATATCTTTTTCCTTCAGAGCTTTCAGGAATTCTTTAGTACCGGAATGGGCAATAGTTCCGAGTTCCCTGATTATGTCTTCCTTTGTCATACCAATGCCGTTATCTCTTATGGTAAGGGTTTTATTTTCTTTATCAGGGATGATTTTAATTTTCCATTCTTCGTCTCCCTCTAAAATATCTCTGTTTGTAAGAGATTCATATCTGGCTTTGTCTATGGCATCAGATGCATTGGATAGAAGTTCTCTCAGGAAAATTTCTTTGTTTGTGTAAAGTGAATGAATCATTAAATCTAATAACTGTTTTACCTCTGTTTTAAATTCCATTTTTTCCATAAAATCACCTCATTTTTTATCGTGACGCGTGATGCGTGATGCGTGACGCGTGGTTTCACCGGTAATGGGCGACCACAGGGGGTCGCCCCTACTCACCCTTCACTCTTCACCAAAAAAATATATTACAAAAAATAAAATAGAAAGTCAAGACTTACTTTATTGTTGTCTGTAATATCTCTTCGCTTCTTCCGGAATAAAGAGTTTACCTTTTATAAGATTTTCTATTAACTTTTTATTGTTCTCATTATTACGTATGAATATGAGGCTATTATTATCCTGATAAATGTACAGCCATTTATCCTGTTTCTGAATAACAAGTTGAGCCAGATCATTGTTTACAACCTTGTTTATAAAAATTATATCTATGTTATACATATCTACGATTTTTTCCCAGTTAACCTGTACCATCAGTTTTTTTACAAATTCAATTTCATCTTCCCGGAAATTCAATTCTTTTAATTTAACTGTAATAGTATAAGGTGTAAATACTCTGTTTTTCATCTTCTTGATTATGTCAAATTTGTTTTTTGTAAGACCTTTTGCTAAAATTTCCATTCCTTTACTGTCGAATTCCAGCCATCCGTCTTTACTGCCCAGCAGCTTGTATTCATCATAAAGTTTTTCATCATAGACTCCATGAGCTCTTCCGTCAATAAAACCCGGATTATCTGGGAAGAGGTTCCAGTAAATATATCCTCCCCAGTTATAATAATTCAGAAGTTTGCCTTTTATTTTGTTTATCTTAAGAAATTCACATGATGACCGGGGAAATGAATAGTCTACTGTCATATAATTAAATAAGCTTCCTGAAGCTATTACTCCGGGGAGTATCTGCATATAGAGCATATATGAGTATAAAAAAAATATTGCAATCATCATAAGACTTAGAGATATCATTCTGTTATGTTTCTGTAAAAATATTATTGACTTATTATGTTCTATCTGACGGATGATATGCCCTGCTGTAATACTGAAAGCCTCAAATAATAAAGGAGAAGAAACAAATATGAAAAGAGGTATAAATCTTCTGGAACTGATTGACATAAAAAGTGTAAGATAGCTTATAAGGAATTCTCCCGTATATAATCTTCTCCATGAAAGCAGGGAAAATATTAAAAATACTATGGTATAAGGAATATAGATGGAAGGACATGTAAATGCCATTATGTCACTGTAAAAAGGAATTTTCCATGTTAAAGGAGGAAGCCATTCCAGTGTATCTTTAAAACTGGGCTGATGAAGGATTTTAAATGGAAATTCATAAACCCTTATTCCATAAGGATTTATGAGGCATATGAAAAAACATATAACCATCATCACAGGTAATATGAAGAGAGAATTTTCTTTTTTTTCATCTCTCTTTTTCTCATTCTTTTCCCTGGATTTTTCCATAAACCTGTCTATTATTTCTCCCAGAAAATAACACCCCAGGATAAAGAAAATATACATATATCCTCCATGAAGATTGACCCATGGAATCATCATCAGAGGGATTATATAGATTACCCATCTTTTACCTTCTCTGTACATGTCAAATAACAGGATGGAAATATTTATGAAAATAAAAGTAGAAAGCTGTGCTCTTATATCCAGAAAAATTTTTCCTACAAAGGATAAAATAAATAAACATATCAATACATACTGATAATTACCTGTCTTACGATAGACTCTGAATAGAACAAGAGAAAATATTATAATTACCATGATTATTTTATATACAGCAAGTCCTTCTCTTCCGAATGCGGAAAATATAAGATAAAATACTACATTTGTGAGCCATTCGGAATTAATCCATTCTTTGCCGTAAAATGTATGGGAAAAAACATCTGTCTGAGGTACAGTTCTGTTTTCCACTATATATCTTCCGCAGGCAAGATACCACCATGTGTCTCCTGCTCCTATACTGGTCAGGGTTGTAATCATAAGAAGTAATACAACAATGAACATAGCCGGCATTAAAAGAGTAATATTCAGTATAATTTTTTCCCAGTCCAGTGTATTGTTTTCTGTTTTTTCTTTCTTCACAAAAAACTCCTTTGTTATATTTATATAATTTTTATATTATACTATAATTCGAAAAAATTTGAAATATTATTTATAGAAGGTTTAACTATCTATATGTCGAATTTTCAAAATAAAGTTTAAAGAAAATCGTGAACATGATAAATGATAAATCGTGAGACATATGACTGTTTGTTCACATTGCCTCGCGTTACGCGTCACGCGTCACGCGTCACGGTTTAACGATAAGGAGAGTTGACATGAGTAAAGAAATTAAATCTAAAGAGGGAAGACTGGGAGTATTGCTTCCCGGCATGGGTGCAGTAGCTACTACCTTTGTTGCAGGTGTTATAGCTATTAATAAGAATATAGGAAAACCATTCGGTTCTCTGACACAGATGGGAACTATAAGACTCGGTAAAAGAACTGAAAAAAAAGCACCTCTTATAAAAGATTTTATACCTCTTGCAGATCCGAAGCAGATCGTTTTCGGAGGATGGGATATATTCCCCGATAATGCCTATGAAACAGCCCTCAAGGCAGCAGTCCTTGAAAAGTCTTTACTTGATCAGGTTAAAGATGAATTGAGTGCCATAAAGCCATGGAAAGGAGTTTTTTCTCCTGATTATGTAAAAAGATTAAATGGTACCTATATAAAATCTGCTTCTACAAAGTGGGATTATGCACAGCTGTTAAGAGAAGATATAAAGAAATTTAAGGAAGAAAACAGACTTGATAGACTCGTTGCTGTCTGGTGCGGCAGTACTGAAATTTACCTTGAAGAATCGGATGTTCATAAGAGTCTTGAAGCATTTGAAGAGGGACTGAAAAAGAACCATCCTGCTATAGCGCCAAGTATGATTTATGCCTATGCATGTCTTCAGGAAGGAGTGCCTTTTGCAAACGGTGCTCCTAACCTTACGGTAGACATACCTGCTATGTGGGAACTTGCGAGAGAGAAAAAACTGCCTATTATGGGTAAAGATTTTAAAACAGGTCAGACCCTGATGAAAACTATCCTGGCTCCCGGCCTCAAGTCCAGAATGCTCGGTGTTAAAGGATGGTATTCTACAAATATACTCGGTAACAGAGACGGAGAAGTCCTTGATGATGCTTCTTCTTTTAAGACAAAGGAAGTAAGCAAACTTGGAGTTCTTGATTATATACTTCAGCCTGATCTCTATCCTGAATTGTATAAAGATCTGTGCCATATAGTAAAAATCAACTATTATCCTCCCAGAGGAGATAATAAAGAAGGATGGGATAATATTGATATTTTCGGATGGCTCGGTTATCCCATGCAGATAAAGATAAACTTTTTATGCAGGGATTCCATTCTTGCAGCACCGATTGTTCTTGATCTTGCCATATTTATGGATCTTGCCCAGAGAGTTGGATTCTACGGTATTCAGGAATGGTTGTCTTTCTATTTTAAGAGCCCCATGCATTTACCTTCTTTATATCCGGAACATGATGTATTTATTCAATTACTTAAATTGAAAAATACACTCCGTTTCCTCGGCGGCGAAGACCCGATTACCCATATGGGACTTGATTATTATGATTATTATGATTTGAAGGAATAATTCATTTAATGGTAAGTGATGAGCAGGAATGCTCATCACTTACATATAAAATACCAGGAGTTGGTTCTCTTGGAACTTTATAAAATATATTTTATAATCGGTCTTATCTGTATAGTTATTACTGTTATGACTGCCTGCTCTTCTGCTATTCCTGTTCCTGTTCCCGGAGTGTTAATGGTTATGGGAGTGTGCTTCCTCTTCGGTGCATGGAATAAAGGAAAAGGTAATTTTTTGAACTTCATTGAAGAAGACAGACAGCTGACTGAAGGGCTTGAAAAACGGCATAAAATACAGATAACCATGGATACGACAGGCTGTAACAGAGATGAAGCTATTGCATTCCTTAATACATATAACTGGGATGAAGTTAAAATATTTCTTGAATTCAGGAAAGACCCGGAACGCTTTTATAATGCTAAAATTGGCGATGCAAAAAGTGGGAAAGCCTGTCCTCGATGCGGAACACTTTGCCCGTCTCATGTGACTTTCTGCGTTAGCTGTGAAACCATATTAAAGAAAGTAAAAGATACTATCAGCCTTAGAGATGATATGGTTCTTGAAAAAATGTGTCCTTCCTGTAACGGTATATGCCATCAGAGTTATAACGTATGCCCTCATTGTAATTCATTTTTTAATAAATCATCATTTAATACTGAAGTTCCCATGAAGACAGATGGAGTGATATGCGGCAAATGTGGTGCTGTATGTAATGAATCTCTGCCTTACTGTCCTTCATGTGAGAATCCTCTGAGAGATATGAAGGAAACAGTGTGTATAGAAGCACTGACTGTTTCTATGCCTGTAATTAAATGTCCTGCCTGTGGTACCATATGTGGATCCAATCTGAAATACTGTACCGAATGCGGGAAGAGCCTGTAACGCGTCACGCGTTATGCGTCACGCGTTACGAACAGTATTTACTGACTTTTCAGCATGTCTATAGCTTTATTAATTCTCGCAAGACTCTTCTCTTTACCTGTCGCTTCAATTGTGCCGAAGAGAGGAGGAGAATTCTTTTCTCCTGTCAATGCCCACCTGAACATATTATAGAGCTGTTTCGGCACCAGTGATAATTCAATAAGCAGGGCTTCCAGTTTTTCTTTTATGGCATTTTCATTGAAATT
>JBEHWP010000495.1:0-5287 GCA_040217665.1 Vulcanimicrobiota bacterium | reverse complement strand
ATTTCGGGATTTGAAACCTGCAAATATTATGGTCACAGGAGAAGGTGTCGTAAAACTTATAGATTTCGGAATTGCCAGAACTTACAAAATAGGGAAGAGAAAAGATACTTTTATTTTCGGAACTATTAACTATGCATCACCTGAACACAGAGGTTCTTCCCAGACAGATCATCGCTCGGACATATATACTCTCGGTGCTACTTTATACCATCTTCTGACCGGTTATCCTCCTGTGCCATTCCATACACCTGTACCGGGAAGCCTTGTAAAGAAAAATCCGAAACTTCCCTATCAGGTTGAAATGTTTATTATAAAATCTATGGCACAGGACAAAATGGAACGTTATCAATCTGCTTCCGAGATGTTTGCTGCCATTCAGGCACTTTCAGGACAGACTCCTGTCATACAGGTCGTTCCGCCTCCAACTGCTCCTGTATTCTCGGTTTTGCCTGCTCCTGAGCCTGTTTACGGTGAGAGTGATGTTAAATACTGTGACAGATGCGGCACATCCAATCGTAAAACAGCAAAATACTGCTGCAAGTGCCGTTATATCCTGAAAGGAGGGTCTCCAAAACCACAGGAACCGCCTGTGTTAAGAACAGATCCTTCTGTGATGCCTGCTCCTTCTGTTCCTCAGGGTGCAAAGTCAGGGACTTTTTATGAACAGGGGATGAAATATTTCAAGGAAGGGATTTTTACGAAAGCTGGCCAGGAATTTCAAAAGGCCATACAGCTGGATACAAGAAATTCGAGAGCCAATTTTATGATGGGACGTGTCTATTTTGAACTGGCAGACTATCCTCAGGCTCTTAATTTTTTTCATAGAGCCCTTGAACTTGAACCGAATAATCACGAGTTTATTATGTATATAGGGAGAGCAAATCTTGAAAGAAAAGATTACACAGGCGCAGAAAGAACGTTCCTTAAAATTATACAGTTAAATCCTTCCTCTGATGAGGCCAGAAGATGGCTCGGAAAAACCTATCTCGGAAGAAAAGATGGCAAATCGGCAATTGAACAGTTTGAAAAAGCAATAGCGTTAAATCATATGAATATACTGGCTTATTTCGATCTTTTTTATGCCTGCCGTGAACTGACCTATTATCACAAAGGAATGGAGATATGCAAAAGAGCAGTAACTATAGATCCTGGCAACCCTGAAGTTTATGTCTGTCTCGGTATTGCCTGCTGTGATATAACAGATTATAAAGATTCATTAAAATATTTAAAGAAAGCTCTCGCTATGAATCCGAATCACTGGAAGGCATATTATCAATCAGGGATAGTTTACAGGTATCTCGGTAAAGACAGTGATTCCATAACAGAATTTAAGAAGGCACTGACATTACATCCTGACGATCCTCTTATCTATAGAGAACTTGCCATAAGTTACAGTAAGCTGGGAAGCATTTCTAAAGCAAAAGATGTGCTGAAAGAAGCTATAAGGCTTGACCCTCATAATCCGGAAAACAGGCAGATAATGAACAGTCTCAGAGGGAGTTAACAGTGAGAGGTTCTCCGGTAAATCAGAGTATCACTTCAGGCAGAGCTATAAGAAAAATTCTTGTAATCAGAATCGACAGAATAGGCGATCTTGTATGTACTGTGCCGGCAATAAAGACTATAAAAAAACATTATCCCGGTACCGTTATTACGGCACTCCTTTCCTCATGTAATGCTTCTCTTCTGGCAGATACGGGACTTGTAGACGAAATAATTGTATGGTATAAAGGAAAAAAAGACATTATAAAAAATCTGAAAGACAGGCGTTTTGATATTGTTCTTGTTTTTTCTCCCGTTACGGAAGCCTATGTAATAGCTCTTAAAACAGGCTCTCCTGTAAGAATCGGAACAGTTATAAAAAGCAGAATTCTGACAGGATTGTTTGCTTCCTTCTGTCTTACAGGCATGTTTCTTCTCAATCAGGAAGAAAGATTGTTGAAAAAAGAAGAAATCATTCATGAAGTAGAGAAAGGATTTAAGCTGCTGGAAATGCTTGGCATAAGGGATTTTAACAGGGATATTTCAATAGCTGTTCCTGACACTCTTCTTGCCAGAGGAAGAGAATATTTAAATTCTGTTTCTATTAAAGACCAGAAAGGTATAATAACTTTACCTGTATGTTGCAGATATAAAAATGCAGGGTGGAATGTAGATAACTTTACTATACTTGCCCGGAAATTGAGAGAGAGATTTCGTGACTATTTATTATTTATTACCTTTGGTAAAGAAGAAGAGAAGGAAGGTAATGCATTACAGAAGATATTTAATGATACAGAAGGAGTGGTAGTAAAAGGAGACATACCTCTTCAGATGTGGATGTCATATATGAAATATATGTCTGCTGTGATTTCGATTGACAGCGGTGCTGTTCATCTTGCTGCTTCCTGGAAGGTACCTTCCGTAGTGCTTTATCCGAAAGATATTTACGAACTGTGCCGCAGGGAATGGACTCCCTGGGATGTACCATGCAGACAGCTTGTAATAAAGGATTTTAAAGAAACGTCCGATGAAATTATTGTCGCCGCAGGAGAATTGTTAGAAAGGTGACGCGTGTATTATGACCGTTAATATATTTTTAAACTATAGGAATTTTCATCTTTAATGGCGTAAAATAAAGCTTTACATGTTATCTAACAATCATGACCGGTTCGGTCACAACGAAGTATGAGAATTTGTTCCTCCCGTCACGCGTTACGCGTTACGCGTTACGATTCTCATATAAATAATTAAGGAGTGTATTATGAATTTATTAGAAAATTTAAATCCCCAGCAAAAGGAAGCTGTGTTACATTTAGGCGGCCCTGTTCTTGTCATAGCAGGAGCAGGAAGCGGAAAAACCAGGGTGCTGAGTCACAGGGTTGCCTATTTGATTAAAGAAAAAAGGGTTGAACCTTATAATATCCTTGCCGTTACTTTTACAAATAAAGCAGCAAGGGAGATGAGGGAAAGAATTGTTTCCCTTCTCGGTTTTGATAACCATGCTCTCTGGATAAGCACTTTTCATTCATCCTGTGTAAGAATACTCAGACGGGAAATAGAAAAGCTTAACCTTACATCTAATTTTGTTATTTTTGATACGTCGGAACAGAAGACTTTAATAAGAGAAACTATGAAGGAAATGAATATAAATGAGAAAGTTTTACCCTATCAGGTTGTCATGAGTAAAATAAGCAAAGCGAAAAATGATCTTGTTACACATGAAAATTATGTAAATCACTACTGCCCCCAGTATTCAGACAGAGTTTCCGATATTTATTCCATGTATCAGAAAAAATTGAAAAAGAACAATGCCCTTGACTTTGACGATCTTATATTTTTTGTGGTAACCCTTTTTGAAAAACATCCGGAAGTCCTTGAGAAATATCAGAGATTGTTCCACTATATCCTTATAGATGAATATCAGGATATAAACAATGCCCAGTACCGACTCATAAAAAACCTTGCAGCTAAAAGGAGAAATCTTTTTGTAGTTGGAGACGAAGATCAGAGTATTTATGCCTTCAGAGGGGCGAATATGGATATAATACTTAATTTTGAAAAAGATTTTCATGAAGCCCGTGTTATAAAACTCCAGCAGAATTACCGTTCCACACAGAGTATTCTTGATGCGGCAAATGAGCTTGTGAAAAAAAATCAGAGAAGAAGGGATAAGGAGTTATGGACCAGAAAAGACGGAGGTAAAAAACCTTTCTGCCAGGAAGCTGTAGATGAGAGAGACGAAGCTCTTTTTGTAATAGATAAGATAAAAGAATTATCTACAAAAGAACATAGAAAATTCTCCGATTTTGTTATCCTCTACAGAACAAATGCCCAGTCCAGAGTTTTAGAAGAAGCCCTTATGGCAGAAGGACTTCCTTATCAGATTGTAGGAGGACTTAAATTCTATGACAGAAAGGAAATAAAAGATATACTAGCCTATGTAAGAGTTCTGTGGAATCCTTCTGACTCCATATCTTTAAAGAGAATAATAAATGTCCCGCCGAGAGGTATAGGTGATAAAAGTCTGGATAAAATTGAGGAATTTGCAGTGGAAAAAGAGATAAATCTCTTTGAAATTTTAAAAGACAGAGAGCTTTTAAAAGAGAGAAAAATTCCTCCTAAAGCTCTGAATGCAATAACCGAATTTATGGACTTTATGACAGACCTTCATAAAATAATGGAAGAAGAGAGTATTTCCAGGCTTATAGAAGAAGTTATGAAACGGTCAGGATACATAAAGAGTTTACAGGACCAGAACAGTGTGGAAGCAATAACAAGAATAGAAAATCTTGAAGAACTCCTTAAGGTTGCCCAGGAATTTGAATATAATTATCCCGGCTCCGGGATTGATGAATTTCTTTCCACAACCTCTCTTGCTTCCGATGTGGACATGATGGAAGACGCAAAAGAGAGCATAACCCTTATGACGGTACACAGTGCCAAAGGTCTTGAATACCCTGTAGTTTTTGTTACCGGGCTGGAAGAAGGTATTTTCCCTCATGGAAGATCGATAAATACAGGTTCAGAGAAAGATATAGAAGAAGAAAGACGTCTTGCCTATGTGGCTCTTACAAGGGCAATGGAAGATCTTTATCTTTCCTATGCCTGGCGCAGAACCGTCTATGGCACAGGTGCAGAATACAATGAACCTTCCAGATTTTTAAATGACATTGCAGGTTATGTAGAAAGAAAAGTAGAAGATAAAGATCTTTTTGTGTCAAAACCTTCCAGAAGGGAGTTTTCTGAAGTGAAGACCGTAAAACCGGAGGTGCTGACAAAAAATCAAAAAGCTTCTTCTAAATTAATCTTTTACAGAAAAGGTGATATGGTAAAACATAAAGAATTCGGAAAAGGAAATATTATGAATATAATAGGCCCGCCGGGCCCTGAACAGATACTGCTGGTTTCTTTCCAGGCAGCAGGTATGAAGAAGGTGGATGCAAAGAGCCTGGTGAGTAAATAAGCGGTGAAAAGTGAAGAGTGAATAGTGAAGGGTGAGTATTACGGACGAACCCCTGTGTTCGCCCAATACCCGGTTAAAACACGCATTACGCATCACGCATTAAGCATCACGCTTATGTTAAAGGAGTAAATTTTTATGGATAAAAAAACAACAGAAAGACTGGAAGAATTAAAAAAACAGTTAAGATATCACAATTATCGCTATTATGTTCTTGATGATCCTCATATTTCCGACAGGGAATATGATAATCTTATGAGAGAACTTCTGGACATTGAAAGTGCGTATCCGGAGCTTGTAACAGAAGATTCTCCCTCTCAAAGAGTAGGAGATAAACCTCTCGAA
>JBEHWP010000494.1:0-5293 GCA_040217665.1 Vulcanimicrobiota bacterium | reverse complement strand
GAAAATAGATATCTTGCAATACGCAGGTCTTCCATATCATCTATTTCATACCATGATTTACTCTGTACCTGTCTGGCATATATGTCCTGTTTCCCGATAAAAACAAGGAGCTTTAATATGATCTCATAATAGCTGTTTTTACTCTGTGTTTTCATATATATTTCCAGAGTAGGCAGAAATATTTCTCTGAAGAAATTTTTGTTGAAATGATATAAATTTAACGTCTTATAAAGCCCGTTCAGTTTTGCATGTCTTTTCTGGGTAATTATATTTGTTATTCTGTCATTGGAATCTATTTCAAGGGCTGTTCCTTCCATGTAATTTTCATAGTTATCTACAAGGGCTATATTTTTATCTGTATTGAAGAGGTCTTCTATGATTATATGGTCGAAATAAACATCACTTTCGAATAAAATCAGATCATGTGTTATAAATTCACCTGCAAGCCACAGAGAATAGATGTTATTTGTTTCTTCGAATATTTCATTTTCTATATAATTTATATGAACTTCTTTATATTTACCGGCAAGTCTTTCTATAATATCTTCTTTTTTATATCCCACTACAATATGGATTTTATTTATCTGTTCGCTGTACGGTATGAGACTGTCCAGAATATTTTCTATTATGGCCCTGTTATTCACCTCAACAAGGCATTTAGGCATTTCCATCGTATAGGGGAGAAGCCTTTTACCTATACCTGCAGCAAGGATTACTATGTCTTTTTTCATAATTTTACTCCTTTATATGGAAATCGTCACCCATCACACATTACGATTCTTTAAAAATTCCGAAAAAGCTTTATCTATGACTTTTATTGTTTCTTCTTTACTGAAATTCGTCCTGTAAAATATGTTTTTTGCAGAGCCGGGATATTTTGTTTTTTTCAGTGCCATATCCAGTTCTGAAATATGAGACATTTTAACAGAATCATCCAGGACAGGTGCAAAGAGGTGTGATGAAAGTTCAAGTAATTTAATCTTTTCCCATGACAGGTCTTTACCTTTAATGAAGATCACTTTTTTCTTCATATAAAGACCTTCCGTAAGAGGTGTCCCGTTACTTCCTATGACTGTTTCGCTGGATTTTAATTTTTCAATCTTTTCTTCTGTTTTTTTCAGGAGAATAATGTTTTTGTTTTCTTTAAAGGCCCTGTCGAGTTTATCGAAATACAGTGAAAATGCTCCCGGATGGAGGCTTACATAACAGGTATATTCAGGTGATATATGTTCCAGTATTTCTACTGCCAGTTCCATTTCTCCCCAGTCTGCCCAGTAGGAAGGGCACAGATAAATCTGATTTTTATTTACAGTGCTTTCCCTGTAATATTCCAGTGCTTTTAAATATCCCACTTTTTTGATTTTTTTTTCTGTTTCCCTTCCTCCTCTTTTATATTCCTCTTCTTCCATGGGGTTTGTAGGCCATAACTGGGCAAAATCTCTCAAAGTCTTCAGTCTTATTTCAGTATTGGGACTGTATGTAAACCATCGTTTGGGAGAACAGCCATGTTCTATAAATATTTGCTTTATATCAAGTTTATTGAACATAGTGTGTATGTCTATATGGGTAAGATCTGCCCAGAAGGCTATATTTATATGATTTTTCTTCTTAAGTTTTCTCATCTCTTCATGGAGTTCTTCATCTTTTTTATTCAGGTGAATAAATTCTCCTCCGTAATTATTCCTGAGAAAATCATACTGAGAATAGAGATATTCTTCTCTGCCTGCAGGCAGTATATAGGTAATATGATATTTCATTTATAGTTTTCAGCTGTCAGCTTTTATTCTCCTGTTCATTGATGATACCCGTCACGGGTTACGATTTTATTAATTGAATAAACAGATCACCTTTGAGTTCTTTGACTCCTTTCGGCGAGGTGCTTTCTGTGTGTTTAATATCAAGGCTGTTGTTTGAATCTGTAATTTCCAGACTTTTTCCTACATAGAACAAGGGTGGAGTATATTCACTGGAATTAAGAGTATTTCCCGTAGATTTTATTTTGCCGGGAACTTCTGGGAATTTATCTATTATATATTTATCCCCTTCTTTTTTTCCGGTAAAAGTAAATTCATATTCAGTTTTGTCCCATGAGAAGCCTATTTTTGTTCCGTCTTCAAAAGATAGTTCTGCCACATCTTTTTTCAGAAGTAAAATTTTGCCTTTCCCTGAAAAGGTGTTGTCTTTGTATACCTCCATTGATACTTCTTTAAATTCCATATCCCAGCTCATTTTTACAGGGAAGTCTTCAAGGAGCATTTCATAGTTGCCATTTCCGCTGCCTGTCCATGTTTCTATTTTTTCCTTTACCTCAGTAGCTACAGTAGCAGCAGGTTCAGGTGTTTTCTCTTCTGTTACAGCAGCAGTTTTTTCTGCTACCGGAGACGGACTGGCAGTCTCTTCTGCCTTCTTCTGACAACCAGTAGATAAAGCAATAATTAATATTAACAGTAACGGTAGAAATTTTTTCATAATTTTTTCCTCCCATTAATTTTTTAAAGAATATTCGTTAACGTATATTCTTTTTCCTTCCAAATTATTATATCACAGGTTTTTCACAGGAGAGTCATTATTTTTATTAAAATTATCTGGCCATCTCAATACAGGTATTTTAGTTTTTTTGAAGAATTTATATATTACTTCATTACTGTTCCTCGCGTCACGCGTCACGCGTCACGCGTCACGAAAAAATATGAACAAAACATATGCTCAGGTTATAACTGATATTGATTTAAAGGAAAACTCCCATTCCTATACCTATCTTGTGCCTGATGACATGATTGATACAGTATGTCCCGGCATGACTGTTATTGTTCCTTTCGGCAGGAGAAATGTTATAGGTTATGTAATAGAAATTTCCTCTTTCTGTAATCATGAAGGCTCATATCAAATAAAACCTCTGTTAAAGGTTTTCAGGGATGAAGTATGGATAAATGAGGAACTTCTTTCTCTTGCCAGGTGGATGTCAGATTATTATATGTGTTCCCTTACATCTGTTCTTAAATGTATATTTCCCTGCGGAATAAGAAGAAAAAAAGCTCTTGAGATAAAAGTCAACAGGGGGGCAGAAACTTTTGCCAGTTCCATTAAATCAAAGGAATTACTCTCTGTGTTTCAGATTATTCTTACATATAAAAACCTGTCTTTATCTGAACTTTCAGGCCATACAAAAATCCCTCACGAAAAACTTAAAGGATTTTTAAACACTCTTAAAAAGTCGGGACATATAACTTTGAGTGAAAATTATCTGCCTCCGGCAATGAAAGCTAAAATTATTCATCTGGTGAGCCTTAATGTGGAAGACAGTGTTATAGAAAAACTTGAAAAATCAAAAAGAACTAAAAATCAGGCTCTTATACTTAAATTTCTTAAAGACCATAATAATAAATTTACCCTTACGGAAGTCGCTGAAAAAACTGCTATGAGTCTCTCTACTGTAAGGATTTTAAAGGAAAAAGGCTATATTACCCTGAAAGAAGTTGAAGTAAAAAGAAATCCTGTTACAGAAGAAGTAATTTCGGATACAAATAATTTTATCCTTACAGAGGAACAGAAAAAAGCTCTGTCGGCTATTTCTATGAGTCTTAAAGAAAAAAAATATGAGCCATGTCTGCTTTACGGTATAACAGGAAGCGGTAAAACAGAGGTTTATCTTCAATCTATTTCATACTGCCTGTCTCTTGGCCGTCAGTCTATCATGTTAGTTCCTGAAATTTCCCTCACGCCTCAGACGGTGGAAAGATTTTATAATCGTTTCGGAGATAAAGTGGCTTTACTTCACAGCAGGTTATCAGAAGGGGAAAGATATGATGAGTGGAGAAGGCTCAGAGACGGAGAAGCCTCTGTTGCCATAGGTACAAGATCCGCTCTTTTTGCTCCTGTTCCCGAACTGGGTCTCATAGTTATAGATGAAGAACATGAAAATTCCTATAAACAGGACTCCAGTCCCAGGTATCATGCAAGAGAGGTGGCTTTGGAAAGGGCAAAACTTACAGGTTCTGTTGTCATACTGGGCAGTGCCACACCTTCAATAGAAACTTTCTATATGGCGAAAGAAAATAAAATAAGACTTTTCTCATTACCTTTTCGTGTGGAACAGAGGAAATTACCTTCTGTTGAGATTGTAAATATGAGTGAAGAACTCAAAGAGGGTAATAAAACTATTTTCAGTTATTCCCTTCAGAGAGCTATATGGGAGTGTCTTCAGAAGAATGAAAAGATAATGCTTTTCCTGAATAGAAGAGGCTATTCTTCTTTTATACTCTGCCGTGATTGCGGACATGTGTTGAAATGTAAATTCTGTGCCGTTTCTCTTAATTATCACAGTGACAGAAGAACTCTTACATGTCATTACTGTAATTATGAGGAATTACTGCCTCCATGTTGTCCTTCATGTAAGAGCAGACGTATTAAATATTTTGGAGTCGGCACACAGAAGGTTGAAGGTGAAGTAAACAAATTTTTCCCCGGTGCAAAAACCATAAGGATGGACAGTGATACAACTGTAAAGAAAGGCTCTCATAAACTATTACTGGAAAGGTTTTTAAAAGAAGACAGAACTATTTTAATAGGTACACAGATGATTGCAAAAGGGCTGGATTTCCCTGAAGTAACTCTTGTAGGCATAATAACTGCCGATACTGCAATCAATCTTCCTGACTTCCGGGCAGGGGAAAGAACTTTCCAGCTTCTCACACAGGTTTCGGGAAGGGCCGGCAGGGGAGAACTGCCGGGAAGAGTTATACTTCAGACCTATGCTCCCGAACATGCCGGTGTGATTGCTGCCGGTAAACATGATTTTCAGTCTTTCTATGAGAAAGAAATACTGGAAAGAAAAGAACTTGGATACCCTCCTTTTGAAACTATAATAAGAGTAGTTTTTGCCGGTAAAGATGAAAGAACTGTGAGAATGACTTCTGAAGATATGGCTCTGTGTCTGAGAAAATTACTGACTCCGTCGGAAGGACTTGTCCTTGGCCCTTCAGAAGCACCTCTTGCAAAAATTAAAGATATGTACAGATGGCATTTTATTTTAAAAGGAGAAAATTCTGAAATACTTCGTAATATACTGAGAAAAACATTCAGTAATGTTTCTCTTAATAATAGTGTGAGAATTTCTGTAGATGTAAATCCTGCAGGAATGATGTAATCGTGATGCGTGTTTTTACCGGTACAGGGCGAACATGGTTCGCTATTCACTATAATCGTCACCCATGACGCGTAAGGTATCCTTTCACTTTTCACCAATCACCACTCACTTTTTTCCTGTTGCTATTATTTTCCAAATTTATTATAA
>JBEHWP010000493.1:0-5294 GCA_040217665.1 Vulcanimicrobiota bacterium | reverse complement strand
GACAAAACTTTTTAGAACTACTCTATAAATCTTTCTGTCACCCATATAAATATAATACTTTTTTGGATTACATACAAGTTACAAATTGATTACAAATTAATTTGGATAGTGTTTTTTACGACAGTTAGATTCACTTCTACTGGGAATTGCACTTGATTTCATAAATCTATTAATCAGTGAAAAGTGAGTATTGAAGGAATTTGTTTAAAGTTGAGGGTTTAACGATGGAAATAATGTCACCTATAAACTGTACACCGCATCACAAATCAATCAAGGAGGCCTTTTATCCAGGATATAACTCCGGGAAAGGGGGAATTTTGTATTTCATCCATAAGCTTCAGCCCTTTATCATGCCACAGGCCGTCAGGATTTTCATCCATATATTTTTTTAAAACATTTATGCTCTTTTTAATTCTTCCTGACTTAAACAGAATAAGAGCTTCAAAAAAATCCTTTTCTTTATATCCGGGATTGAGCATTAAAGCTTTTTTATACTGTGTCAGAGCAAGGTCTTTTGAGTGCTGTTCCAGTTTCTTCCCGTATAAATAATAAAGTTCTATAAGTTTATATTCAATATCTTCTTCCTGACAGGATATATAAATTTCGTCATATAACTCTATTGCTTCCTGGTATTTTTTTAAATTTGCCAGAACTTCTCCGTATAAAAGCTGAAATTTTACATCATCTTCTTTAAATTCCAGGACTTTTTTTATATTTTCCTCAGCTTCTTCATAATTCTTAAGTTTCATGAGTATTTTCACGTAAATCACCCGAAGGTTTATATCTTTCTTTCTTATTTCTATAGCTTTTTTCATATATGTTTCAGCTTCGAAATATTTTCCGTCTATTTCATAGAGAACAGCAAGATGGACATAACATTTCAGCATATTTTTATTCTCAGCCATGCTCACTATAAGCTCTTCTATCGTATCAAAATATAAATTTTTATCTTCAGGAAATCTATCTTTATACGGTTCCAGATTCTTACCAAGAAAAAGAGCAAGAAAATCCATAATATTTTTTTCCGTAAGATCACCAAGGGCCTGAAGAGCACTTTTCTGAACAGCAGGACTCGGGTCTTTAAGGAGTTTCCCTATATCTTTTATAGCTATTCTGGCTCCTATCTTTGCAAGAGACGAAGGGGTATATCTTCTTATAATTTCATCAGGGCTGGAAAGCATTTTTATGAGAGGTTCAATGACTCTTTCATCTTTAAAATTACCGAGTAAATCTACTATTTTCCTGTGTTTTTCTTTAAATTCCTCCATAGTCAGAAGTTTTATAAGTGGTTCAAGAGCCCTCTGATCCTGTTTTTCTGCCATTTCTAAGACTCTATCTACATCATTGGCAGAAGAAATTATAAAAGCTGTTTCTTTGACCTGCTCTTTGGGAACCCTTTTCTGTGCAAAGAGTCCTTTTTTACTGGTAGAAACTTCTTCATTTATAAGCCCTTTTCTGGCTTCTTCCAGGTCTCCGCTATCATCATTAAACTCTCCCAGGTCTCTTTTTCCTTCCAGAACCTCTTTCATCTCCAGCGCAGAAGAAAAACGATTTTCAGGGTAGAGACTAAGGGCTTTTTTTACAATCTTTTCAAGCCAGGGAGATACATCGGGTCTTGTTTCTTTCAGAGGAGGGAATTTCAAAGGTCCCGGCTGCACAGCAGTCAGGAGAAAATACATAACAGCAGCAAGACCGTAAAGATCACTCCTTGGCTCAGGCTGTCCCTGATACTGTTCAAGAGAAGCATATCCCATGGTTCCTACAATAGTTTTTTCACTGCATGTATCAGGATTTACAGGTCTTGCAAGGCCAAAATCTATAAGCATTATCCTCCCGTCATTACAGAGAAATATATTGGATGGTTTTATATCTCTATGAAGTATGGGTTTTGGCTTCTGATTATGCAGATATACGAGAATATCACATACATCTACTCCGATTTTTACGACAAATTTCTCATCTACCCCCGTATTGTTACATTTAACTGTTATATAAGTGAAAAGATCTATGCCATCGAGATAATCCATTATAAGATAATACCTGTTTTGATGGGTAAAATAATCTGTAACCCTGGGAATACCGTTATGTCTTAAATCGGCCAGAAGCTTGGCTTCTTCCATAAAACGTTTTTTCATATATTCCAGATCTGTTTCTTCCTGATTGAGCATTTCTTTTATTGCACAGAGCTGGGTTAACCGTGTATCAAAACCTTTATATACTGCTCCCATACCTCCTGCTTTGATTGATTTTTTTATTTCATAACGACCGTCCAGAACAGTACCGGCTTTAAACCATTTTACTCCGTAAGTGAGACAGTAAATACAATTGCCGTCACCATCAAAATCTTTATGACCACATTTAATACAAGCTTCAGCCATTATTTATAATCTCTTTCTGTCATGAGGCATTATTTATGTGAAAGAATAGTTCCAGAATAGAAAAAAAAATCCTTCCTCTAACAGGGGCAGGATACATAAAAAATGAAAATTAAAAAGAAGAAAGCTTATATTATCTGATTAAATATATTTTTTTATTCATATAAATTATTTCATATTATCAGGTAGGCCCGAAATATCTCTGAGCCCCCAGTATTTCAACCCATCCGTTGGCCCATTTTGCCGCATCGTATTTTTCAAAACGGTTCCCCCAGTCTGCAAGGTGATTATCTTCATAAATAGCCCTTATAAAACCTCCTATATGTTTCGGATGCCACCCTGCATCCATAAAATCATTTATCAGATAATTTAATTTATCAGGCTGCAGAAGAGAGGGATTGGGGTTAGAAATTATACTGGCTAAATGAGGAAATTGTATGCATATGGCATTATAATTACGATAGGTTTTATTCCATGTTTCACATGGTTCATGTTCTTCGCTGTCCATTAAATGATGAAAATAAGCCATAGGAGATTCTCTGTATAAACGGATTAAATTTCTGATACCTGAACTTCCGTCAGGTATATGACCATCCTGCTCCGAAAAATGTTTCAGAGCTTCATAATAATTATTCCTTACCTTTACCATGGTTCTCATATCGGGGAAGTTTTCCGCCCATCCTCTGGCACGTATAAGACGAACGGGAATGGGTGTCTGATAGAAAACCTCGGGATCAAGTATTTTCTGAAAATGGAGTTTTATATAAGGAGAATCAGGAATAGAGCAATTCGAATTATCAACACTTCTTGTGAGCATAGTAAGGTCCAGAGCTATACCTTCATCACCTATATCGGACATTTCAACAGGCAATCTGTAAGACAGCCTTCTTGCATCATGAATAATTAAACCTGCAAGAAACAACATGAGCCGTAAAGCACCTTTAAAAGAAAGTTCTTCTCTTTCCGTTACAGCCCTGTATCTTTTAAAGGCAGGATATTTCTGCTTTGCTGCAAGGGTCGGTTCTATTGTTCCTCCAATCCTTACCAGTTCGGAAATAACAGGAGAATTAAATGGCACAGAAGAAATAAAATTATAACCCCGTCCTGTTAAAATAGCTATGTGATCAACTCCTAAAGAAAGGAGTTTTTCTCTTATAAGAGAATAAACAGGTTCTACGGCAGACAGAACTTCTTCCTGATTTAAAAGAATATTACTGCAGTCCCTGTTGGTAAAATATTCAATATCCAGAAATATAAGAACTCTTTTTTTCTGCCATACCGATTGACACAGGGCAAGAGGAGGATCTCTGTAATTTACATAATAATTTACATATTCTTCTTTTGAGACTGAACGTCCTGTACAAAGTTTTCCCTTTTCTTCAACGATCTGCCTTCCTATAAGAGCAAGATATTCACATGACGTTGACATCATAGCTTCATGGAGATTGGCTGAATCACTGAGACGTCTGAGGCCCTTTTCCAGATGAAAATCATTATATTCTGATCCTAAAGACTGAAGGGCAACACGCCACACATCATCTTGCCACCACCATTTATTCAGGGCAGAAACAGATTCTGATAAATCCATCATAATCACCACCTTTTACAGTGAGCATTTATCAATGACAGGTTTGTCTGTTCACCACTCGCCTGTAATCGTGATGCGTGACGCGTGACGCGTGTTTGCACCACTTACTTTTCACTTCTCACTATTCCCTCTTCCCCACTCACTTTTCCCTTATCATCTCAATAAAATTCCTTCTTTTTAATTTTCTGCAGATAGCCATGTTTATTTCCTTTATTGCTTTAAGTATAATATTAAAATCTTTTTCAAAAATTTCCAGAACGAGCCTCAGAGGACGGCCGGATTTCACGCAAAAATCCACTGCGAGCTCAAAGGCTGCCGAAATGTTCATTTCAAAACCTTCATTATACATTTCTGGAGGATCATCAAGGCGGAAACGGGCTTTGAAAGGATCTTCATCAGGATATATACCGGGAACAAGATGGGTTTCAGTCTGCCAGCAACCACCGAGATGCCATACATATACATCATGAGGATTAAGAAGATTAAGGGTATCTTCCATTATCTGAGGGAATCTTTTAAAGCGAACATCTTCAAAGCCTTCTTTTCTTGTCTCACATATTAAAGCCTGAGACCTCCACAGATGGGACATATCAAAAACAAGTCTTGTCTCAGGTAATATGGCCTGACATTGTTCCAGTATTCTTTTCGTCTCAGTCGGAGTGGCAGGATATTTCGGGAATTCAAGTATTTCAATACATGGCACGAAGGAAAAACCTTCTTCTTTATAGACCTTTGCAAACTCACTGAAAACCTTTATACTTTCCGGTATAAAAACAAATTCTCTGTAATTATCGTCTATCCACCTGTCTACCTGACACAGGTGGAATACAAAATAATCTGCATAAATACTGTTAGCCCATCTCATTACTTCAATAATACTTGCTATACTGTAGTTTTTCTTAAAACCGCTTATATCCAGAACATCTATTTTGAGGTTAGGGGCATGAACACCCAGGATTCTTGGTTGTTCAAATATTTCATAACTTATGCCCTGATTTGCCGCAATTTCTGTCCAAGAGTTTTTCTGAGGAATAAACATATTGTTCACATGATCATATTCACCCCAGATCTTTTCCGGTTGTAATTCCATAAGATAATAGGGAGATGAAAGGGTTACACGGAGGTCATGAATATAATAACGAAGACTGTCAGGTATGGATCTGCCAAGACGGACATCTGCCTTATTGACACAGGAAAGGGCGGGACCGACAAAAACAAATTCGTCAAACACGTTACTCACCTTTCTCTCTAAATATTAAATTTTAAATCAGGTTTCAGGTTTTGGGTTTCAGGTTTTCTACAACAATTTACATCATCTACATGTAAGATTA
>JBEHWP010000492.1:0-5311 GCA_040217665.1 Vulcanimicrobiota bacterium | reverse complement strand
TTATTTCCGATCTTTACAGCGGTAAAAAAGCTATAAGAATGTTAAATTTCGACAAGCAATATACTTATAATGTAAGGGGAAGAAACGACAGATATGTCAATCATCTTATAATTACAAATATTCTGAATCGTGACGGGTAAGGCGTAACGCGTGACGGGAGTAATAGCTCCTACCTGATGGGGTATGGCCTTTAGAATTAAGAAAGGAATTTTATGGATACACCGGAAAGAATTATAAACCTTCTCAAAAGACTGTCTTCTCTATCTGAAAAAGCTAAATTAAGTGTCACAGAGCTTTCAAGGGACTTCGGAGTATCGAGAAGAACCATTTACCGTGATATTGAAGAACTGAGCCTGTCAGGTATACCTGTATATCTGGACAACGGCATAAGGATTTCAAATAATTTCAAGTTTTTCCCTTCTTTTGAATTTACCTCAAGGGAACTGCTTGCCATGCTGACACTTCTGGAGGTGCCTGAAAAACAGGAAAGTTATCCCTATATAAAAGAAGTACATTCCATCAGAGAAAAATTTTTCACATCCATATTACGTTCCAGACCTGATTACCGGGATATCATTGAGAATAAAGTGGAAATGGATGTAAGGAGCTATTATCCTTTTGAACAGAAAATTTTTGAACTTCTTGAAGAAGGTATGGAAAAAAGACAGACTCTTTTAATGGAATATTATTCAATGGAAAGAAATGATATTACGGAAAGGAAATATAATCCCTATGTAGTGTTTTTCAGAAGACATGGCTGGTACAGCGTCGGTTACTGCCATCTCCGTAAGGATGTAAGAAACTTTAAACTTGATCGTATAAAATCCCTGAAAATTACCGGTGAAACCTATGAAATGCCTGAGCATTTTTCCCTGGAAGAGTATTTTGCCGGCTCATGGGAACTCTTTAAAACAGGAGATAAGAAGATAGATATTAAAGTAAAATTCTCCGGCTCTGCAGCACGTATAGTCAAATCAGGCAAAAGGCATCACAGCCAGAAAATAGAGGATCTGGCGGACGGAGCAATCATATATTTCGTTACCCTGGGTGACTGGAAAGAATTTTCCATATGGCTGGGCAGTTTCGGATCCAGTGCGGAAGTTCTGGAGCCGGAAGAACTCAGGCAATATATGATAAAAGAAGCGGAACATGTTCTGGAGATTTACAGGGGTTGTGGAAAGACTGTATTATAAAGAGGTGAACGCTATAATGGCCGATGCAGAAAAGAAAGAGGGAAGGAAGGACAGAAAAAAACAGAAAGACATTCCGGGCAGTGAAATAATGAAAAAGAGATGTGAAAGCCAGAAAGAAAAGATGATTAAAAATATCAAAAGAATCAGAAAAACCGGGTAAGATATTTTTCCATATGGCTCTTCTATCTGTTTAAATTAAGCCCTCTGGATGAGGAAGAAAATTTTGAGTGGGAAGATGATTTTATGGACTGGCAGTTTGCCTCTGAAAATCTCCTATACTGGAAGAAAAAAATGGATGAAATTATGTCAGAATGATATCTATATACCTATTAATAAAACTTCTTCTGATTTACTGTGGCTCAATACATATTTATAATTTTTATGTCTTATTTCCTCTACATGAGATTTATATTTTTTTAATAAATCTTTCAGTTCTTTAATTGATGGGATGCCGTCTGAACGGTAGGATACAACCAGAATACTTTCTTTAAATTTATCGAATAATCTGTCAAACGCTCTGTCTATCTCATTTTTATTGCCCCATATGTTGACTTTACTTTTAAGCTTTCTGTGCTTTGAATTATAATCAATCAAGTCGTGCCAGGAAGAATAATTAACCAGTCCTTCCAGGAAATGATAGAAATCCAGGTAATCCACACCGATACCTTTCCCGGATATATAGGGAGTATCTATATAGACAAGATCAAAATGTTCGTCTATATCAAATATATCCATATTTAAAGCTCTGTTTTTCTGACCATTTGAAAAAACCGCTCTGTTGCCTTCTTCTATGAATTTTTTGAAATGCACTTCAAAGGGGGTATCCCAGGTTGTTTTATTCCCGAAATTTCTTTTTACATCGGAGAGCCTTATATAAAGATTTTTCCTGTGGAATAAATTGAAAGGTCTTTTGATGATACAGGATTGAAAGAGGGCAAATAAGGCAAGGGATTTTTTATATATGTTATCCAGATGATTTATGTTTTCTATCACAGTATCAATCCACAGGTTTTCTTCATCTGTAAAATAAATATCTTTAAAGGTTTCACAGATAAAAGCCGGATATTTTATAGAACTATGTCTTTTTAATAAAAAATCTATTTCACTATCTGAGATTTTTACAGAGTCATTTTCTATCAGGGCAAGTCCTGTGTGAAAATTGAATTTTAATATGTCATTGGATGTGACCTGTTTCCCCAGGGATTTGAACATGGAGGAAACACTTCCTGTGCCGGAAAATCCGTCAAGGACTGTATGAAAATTTAAATCTTTCAGGCTTTCTTCAATCCACGTCACAAGTTTTAGCTTGCTTCCCTGGTATCGTGTAGAAGGGAACAGATGAATTTGATTTGATGACTTTTTTCTCATTATTATTTATTATTGAAGTGATTTTTTATCAGATTATCACAGGACTTTAATTCTTTAAAAGTACTCTTTAAATACGAGAGCTAAATCAATCTCCAGTTCCGGTAATATACTTACTTTAATTTTATCTTCCTGAGAATATACTTCAGGAACTCTATATTGATTACCATCAAGTATATAGGTCTGTACTGTTTTATGAACAGGGTCAACTATCCAGTATTCTCTAACACCTTCACGTTCATATAAATTTCTTTTTTCTTTCATATCAATATATGCCGTAGAAGGAGATAGTATTTCTATTGCCAGATCCGGTGCGCCGGTACATCTTTTTCTCTCATGTAATTTCTTATGATCGCAGACAACGATTATATCCGGCTGAACAACATCTTTAGTTTTCTTTATATCCTGTCCTGATGCCGGAAAAATTATATCTACCGGAGATGCAAATACCCTGCATGTTTTGTCCAGTAAATAATTAGCAAATTGTCTGTGTAACTCTCCTGAAATCGTCTGATGATCTAAATCAGGGGCGGGACTCATATTATATGCTATTCCATTTATTATTTGCCATCTTTCATCTTCCGGCCAGGTCAGATAGTCCTCATAAGTAAATGTTTCTTCTTCTTTTACTGCCAGATTATGCTTCATATAAAATCACCTCTTTATATATATTATACTTCATAGTAACGGAAAATGTAATATCACAAAATTCCTGCTATCCCTGAAATATTTAAAAAAATTATGATATAATAATTTCAGAAGAAATGTTAAAAAGAAGTTGCAAAGACGGGAAAAAGCTGGGAAAGGATTTTTAATGTGGAACTGTCAGATACAGGAAATTCTATTCAGGCTACCTTCTGGGAATTGCCTCTGAGTAATGTTGTAGAAGTTAAGGAATTTATTGCAAGGTAAATTTTTGTATGAGCCAAAAAAGGGCTTAACATAAAGATATAGGATTTGATGTGAGGTTGTAATTTATGGACAGCAAAATTAAACCTGAATTGAATTCAATTTTACTTGATTTGCGCCGTTCTTTTGAGATTATTTATGGGAATCGTCTGAAACATCTATTGCTTTACGGCTCTCATGCAAGAGGAGATGCAGAAGAGTATTCTGATGTTGATATTCTTGTCGTTCTTGAAGGCAATATAAATCCCGGAGATGAGATATCAAGGACAGGAGAGGTTGTGGCAGAACTTTCGTTACGTTATAATACGGTTATTAGCTGTGGTTTTATGGATAGAGAACGTTTTAAAACCCGTAACGGCCCCTATCTGAGGAATATCCGACGAGAAGGTATATTTATATGAGCAAAGATCAAATAGAACTTCTTAATGAAGCCAGGAAAAGCTTATCTGCTGCTAAATTACTTCTTGATGGCGGTTATACCGGATATGCTGCATCCCGTGCTTATTATGCCATGTTTTATATTGCAGAAGCTTTTTTAGAAGGTGAAGGAATGTCTTTTTCAAAACATTCTGCAGTTATAGCTAATTTCGGTAAATATTTTTCCCATACAGGTAAGGTTCCGGTAGAATTTCATAAATATCTTATAGAAGCCCAGGCATTACGACATACAGGAGATTATGATTACTGTCATACCGTATCTTTAGAACAGGCTCAGGAACAAATTATCCGTTCAGAGAAATTTATTGAGATGGCTGAAAATCTTATAAAGCATATCTTGTAAGATGAGTAATATATTTGAAATTACGGGGGATTTTGATTAATAAAAAATATAGAATGATTTTAATTATGACTGGAACTGGTTTTTCTGGGTAAACTTAATATAAATATTCCTGTGTCGGAAGAAATACTGTTCATACTTAAAAAAGATGAAGATTCCTTTCAGAAGGAAATACTAAAAATACTGGCTCTGCAATTTTTTAAAGAGAAAAAGTTATCTCCTGGTAAGGCTTCTGAACTCGCCGGTATGGATAAAAGTGATTTTACTGAATTACTCGGACAGTATAATATAGATATATATCGTTATTCGGAAAGAGAACTGGAAAGAGAAGTGAATTTTATTTCTCTCCTGTCAGAAGATGTCAACAACTAACATTGTAATTTAATTTGATTCCTGAACATTTAATTAAGACAGGTGAAAAATATGGATTTATCAGACAGCATTTCAACAGACCCTTCAGTATGTCACGGGAAAGCCTGTATAAAGGGAACGAGGATTATGGTGTCTGTCATTTTAGATAATCTGGCAGCATGTGTCAGTAATGATGAAATATTAAAAAGTTATCCTGCTTTAAAAAAAGAAGATATTCAGGCTGCTATATCATATGCGGCAGACCTGGCACGTAAAAGATTAATCTTACTTAAATAGGTAGAAGAAATTTTTCAAACTTTTATATACAGCGGGCTAATTTTTTATTATAATAAAATTAAAGGAGGAGGCATTATGGATATTATTATAAAAGAAAATATAAATCTCTCTGAACTGGCAGATATATATAGAGAAGACTGGCATAAGGAAATATGGGAAGACAGTGATAAAATAGTATACTGTGGTAAAATTACTGTTGAAATAAATAATTCTACCAGAGAAATGAATTATGTTATTTTCAAAGACGGAGATTATTATGTGCCTCAGTGCCTTGATATTGATGTGGCCTCCTGTGGAGATACACTGGAAGAAGCAAAAGAAATGATGAAAGAAGCATTGATTGTTCACCTGAAGTAGAGTTATGGCTAAATCGCTATCATCAAGAGAAATTATAAAAGTGTTATTAGAAAAAGGGTTT
>JBEHWP010000491.1:0-5311 GCA_040217665.1 Vulcanimicrobiota bacterium | reverse complement strand
TAAACAGAGAAAAAACTGAAGAAAAATCCATTGAAGGCACGGTAATTAATTTATCACCTGGTAAAAAGTTAATCATAGATGCAGAATATCCCGGCATGATTCCAAAGAGTTTTCATATTATTGAAAGACATAAAAAAGGTTTCAAAAAGACTGAATATGAACTGGAAAGACGTTTTACCGGCGGTGACATACTGGGTGATGCAAGTTTTATGCAATTATTATCTGTTAACACAACACTTCTGGATACGAAGGATAAAATACTGTCTTTTGTTGATACGAAGATTGATCTTGAACAGAAGCTTCTTGTTGAGTCCCGTAAAGAAATTATAAAGAAATCTGATGTTCAGGATACTTATGACCATTATGCAGAAGATCTTTTAGGAGAAAGCAAGTTATTTGAAAAAGAAGACCCTGTAAAGAAACAGTCCTTTCTGTCTTTTCTGGATAGATTTAAGAAGGGAAGGCTGTGATATTCATTGAGTAGTGAATGTAATTCAGGTCTCAGACAAAATAATTATATCACCCTTTTAAGTTTAGAAGGAGAATTTTCTGGAATAGAGAAATATTTATTTTAAGTGGCGGAATTTTAATTTTATGGAGGTAAGGAAATGGACCAAGAAATTCTAAGCAGGAAAATTAAGATAGAACATAAGCTTTTCTTTTTTGATCTCAAGGCAAACCCCAATGGAAAGTATTTAAAGATAACGGAATCCGGAAAAAAGAGATCTTTCATAATAATTCCTGAAAGCGGCTGGAAGGATTTTCGGGATATATTGAATGAGATTATCGAGATACCTGCAGAAGAAGGAGATACCAGAGAAGATATTGAGGAAGAAGTAGAAATATAAATAACTTACATATATACACAATACAAAATTTCGCCCTGAATATTCAGGGCGAAATTTTTGTATTTTTGTATTTTTGTCTATAAATCAGGCGCCACGTTATGGGTTCTGGATTTTAAATATTCTAACCCGTCATCCAAGGAACACCATAATCCACTATTCACTAATATGTTATCAGAGAGAATACATCATAACCGTGCAGTGTTTCTCTGCCTTTAAGCTCTAAAAGTTCTATAATGAATGCACATCCCAGAACATTGCCACCCAGTTGTTTTATTAATCTGGCAGTTGCCAGGGCAGAGCCTCCTGTGGCAATTAAATCGTCAAAAACCAGTACATTGCTTCCTTCTCTGATTGCATCTTTATGGACTTCCAGAATATTGGATCCATACTCAAGGGTATATTCTATTGAATTAACTTCATAGGGAAGTTTTCCGGGCTTTCTGACAGGAACAAACCCTGTGCCCATGATATAAGCCAGAGCACCTCCCATAATATATCCTCTTGCTTCAACTGCTGCAATATAATCTATATTATGTCCTTTGTAATGATCTATAAATTGATCAACAGCATATTTAAAGGCATTACCATTATTGAGGAGGGTTGTAATATCTTTAAATAGTATACCGGGTTTTGGGAAATCCGGTATGTCTCTTATAAATTTTTTTAAGTCCATAAAAACACCTCTTTCGTTAATTTTTTGGATACTGATGGAGAGAGCTGTTGACGTTCTCTCCGTTATTGTGTGATATATCTTTCTAAAAATTGATTTATTTTTAGAAAATAGCCTGATAATTTGTCAAAATGTTCTCTATGTTTTAAACATTCTACATAACACGGGGAACTCAGCAAATCAAGTTTTTCTTTATGTTCTATCATAGTGAGAGAATAACCTGTTCTGCTATAGGAAACCCTGTAAAGTCCTATCTCTTCAAAGATAGCAAGGCAGGTTTTAACCAGTTCAGGCATAATCTCCCGGGACAGACTGTCCGAATAAGATAGATTTATTGAACCGCTTTTATACCTGGAATTAAGTAACTTATAACACTTGATAAGAAGGTTTCTGTCAGGTATACGTGATTGTATAACAGATATATTATGGCGAATATCTTCTTCCGAAAATGCCAGGTATAAATGTTTGCACAGGGATATTTCCATACAGAATTCATTCCATGTAAAAGGACAGTTTAATAAAATCAAATTATCAGTAGACAGGATTTCATAGAGAAACATACTGGAACATAACAGGTATTTACTTTCTCCTGATTTAAAGCGATCCAGTATTTTCTTTTGATCCTTAACTTTATGTCCTGATAGAAGTATATCTACCTTATGGCCCGGACATTCCATTACCGTTCTTGTCTGAAGAACCTTCTCGTCATTTGCGCAGATTACAAGGGTTTTCCCTGAAAGTTCATAAACCCATTTACCTGGAAAGTCATTATATTTAATAATATCAGGTTTTTCTTTTTTCCCTGTACTTATTGTTATAAAATCCTGTGATCTCAATTTTGAACTCAATGTGCAGAATAAGAAGCCTCTGTTTTTTGTCAGATCGTCTAACTGGATCAGTACATTACCTGAATAATCAAGGAGGTTGTCATCTATTACTACCATGTCTGTTACAGGGGAGAAGAAAATATCTTTATAAAGCCACATATAATCAAAGGTAGTTATTATGAGGCACGGGAAATCAAGTTTTAAATTTTCCAGTAGATTTTCTCTTTCTACGGCATTAACAGAACCATTTAATAAAAAGACCCTTATCCCTTTTGCAGAAAAATAGGTTTTTAAGAAGTTATAATGTCTTGTAGATTCGAATTTTAAGGGATGAACAATAAGAAGTCTGTTGTTTTTTTGATAAAGAGTCACCAGAATGAGATGATGAATCACATTTATAAGAGATCTGAAATTTTGAAAATTACCTATAATCTTCTTTTTCTCCAGGAAATTATCAACAATTGATTTTTCCTTAGCAGATAGAGTTGCTTCTCTGTTTTTCAGGAAAATATTTCTTCTTTCACTTGATGATATGGATATATATGATTGTAATGAAGGACGAAGATCCTTTACAGTAAGCCTCAGAATTGGTTCATCACGCCAGTAATTAATATCTATGGAATAAACAATATCTATAAGGGAACCGGGTTTTATAAGATGACTGTAAGCTTTGCCCATCATAAAACCTACTGCTTCATGTGTTACGTCTCCCTGTCTCAGTATGAGTTTAAAATGTTCTTCATCTTTTCCCATAAATTTTGTATCAAGTACCTGGACTCCCAGTGAACAGAATATGGGGACTGAATTTTCACTGCCAAAAGGCTCCATGGCTTTAAATTGTTCGGCAAGGGATAGATCTATTTCCGGGAAACAGGCTTCTCCTTCAATGGAGATCGTAGGAGAGAGCATATCTTCCATAACATTGGCTCTGACATATTCTTCCATCTTTTCTATAAAATCTTCTATCCTGGAAACACTGAGAGAAAAGCCTCCTGCAAGGGCATGGCCACCGAATTTTATCAGTATATCCTGACAGTAGCTCAGGGATTCAAATATGGAAAAACCTTCTATACCTCTGGCAGAACCTTTTGCTTCCACCCCGTTACTCATAATAAGATATACAGGTCTGTAATATTTTTCTACCAGTTTTGATGCGACAATACCGAGAACCCCTACATGCCAGGACTGAGAAGATAATATAATAGGACTTTTTTCTGATTTGCCCTTTTTCTTTTCAAGTAGTTCCAGTGCTTCATCCATTATTTTATCCTGAATGGTTTTTCTTTCCTTATTTCTTTCTTCTGCTATAGCTGCTACCTCTCTGGCTTCATTCATATCGACAACAGACAGAAGTTTCACTGCAAGATCGGCATTATCAAGGCGACCAAGAGCATTGATCCTGGGAGCTATTTTAAACAGAACACCATTTGTATCCAGTTTATCTACAGAGGAGATATCCATAAGGGCTTTTAAACCTGTACCGGGTAACCTGTTAATTAACTTCAATCCGAGATATGATATAATTCTGTTTTCTTTTACCATAGGAACTATATCTGCAATAGTACCTAGGGCTGCCAGACCCAGATAATCTTCCCATTTATGGGAAGGGAAATGTGAGGATATAAGAGCCTGAATGAATTTTAAAACTACTCCTACTCCTGCAAGATACGGGAAAGGATATCTGGAATATTTCATTTTGGGATTAATAAGAGCACAGGAAGAAGGTATATTTTCTTCTTCCGATTCATGATGATCTGTAATTATTACATCGATACCAAGGGAACGGGCAATTTCTACTTCTTTTACATTTGTAGTTCCGCAGTCAACTGTTATAATAAGTTTTACGCCGTTTCTGGCAAATAGTTCAAGAGCTTTTATGTTCAGCCCGTAACCTTCCTGAAGTCTGTGGGGAAGATAATAATCTACGTAAGCTCCGAGTTTTTTCAGAGTCATATATAAAATAGTGGTACCTGTCGTACCATCTACATCATAATCTCCGTAAACCATTATTTTTTCTTTATTGTTTAACGCTTCTATAACCCGTGTTATACCTTTTTCTATATCAGGCAATAGCCATGGATCTTCCAGATCTGACATGGCAGGGGAAAAAAATCTCCCTGCCAGTTCAGGAGAAGATATGGCTCTGTTATTTAATACGAGTGATATAAGTCTTGGATAACCGGCTTCTCTCAGAAGAGAAAAATCCTGGCTTTTTCCAGGAGTTGAAAAAAGCCATTTTTTTTTGATCATAAATTTAACTATCCTGTATAAACGTTATTGCCCGTTATTCTGTTCCAGAGGAGTGGTAATAGCTGATACAGGTATATGTTCTTTGTCATGTTTTTTACTTTTTACCTTCTTTTTACTTTCAGCAAGTTTTGCCAGCCTCTGTTCTCTTTTTACGGTCTCTTTATCACTTCGCCAGCTTTCACATATGACCACTACAGGACATGCTATGAAGATGGAAGAGTAGGCTCCGAGACTGACACCTATAAGAAGAGCTATGGCAAAGTTTTTTAATGTCGCTCCGCCGAATGCAAGGAGAGCAATAAGACATATTAAACATGTTAAAAGAGTATATATGGATCTTGTCATAGTTTGAAGTATACTCTTATTTATTAATTGTTCAAAGGTCATTGTTTTCAGTAAGAGTCTGTTTTCACGTACTCTGTCAAAGATAACTATTGTATCCATTACGGAATATCCTACTACCGTAAGGAGAGCTGCCAGGAAGGGGCTATCTGCTTCAAGTCCGAGAATGGAATAAAGACCTATCATAACGATGATATCATGGACAAGAGCTATATCTACAGCGAGTCCGTAAAGAAAGTTATTACTGAATCTGATTGTTATATAAATTAACTGCAGACCCAGGACTATAAGCAATGCAACTGCACCATTGGTACTGACCTGTGTGCCAATTGTAGGACCTACTCCCGATGTTCCGAGTCTTTCAAAATGTCCCC
>JBEHWP010000490.1:0-5326 GCA_040217665.1 Vulcanimicrobiota bacterium | reverse complement strand
CAAGTTCTTTCCTGTATAAAAGGGCTCCATCAGACCAGAGAGAAGCCCAGACGAGTTTTATATGTTTTATTATTTCTTCTGTTCCTGTAATATTAAGATAGGATTCATGAAGTCCTGCAAAGGATGTTTCACGGGAATCTTCTCCAGGTGCAGATGATCTGACAGCTACATATTTATCTTTAAAGTTTATATCTATAATCTTTTTCAGATTTCTGTAAATTTTTTCAGGAAGAGGTGTATTCAGAAAAAAATTCCTGATTCTAAGAGAAATGTCCCATATTTCTTCCCATCTCATAGAGGAAAAATCTTTCCTGTTAAGTTCCATGAATATCAAATTTTTAAGTTTCGTAGAGGAAATAAAACTATTATAGACATGAGAAGTAATACATATTCCGCCAGGTATATTTATTCCGTTTTCCGACAGAACAGAAAGAGAAGAGGCCTTACTGCCTGTATATTTTTTTAATTTTCTATCTATATTCCTGAGAGGAATCAATGTTTTCATAATTTACATGAAATTCCATAACATTCTGAAATCTGTTTACTATATAGTAAGTTTTTACTGTAACTTTAAGAAAAGCACATGTTGGAGATGTTACAAAATGTTTTAAATAAGGCAGTTTATCCAGATAAATATTTAAAAGATTTTCTCTTTCCCCATCTTCTACTTCCACTGCTTTTCCTGTGGCAGTAACTGCCACTGCCCTGTAAAAATCTTCATCATCATTGCTTCTGTTATCTACAAGGAGTGATACAGAAGAATTACCTGTCATATTTGCATATTTTCTTGTAGCCCTTGTGGTGGCAAATAATATGTATTTTAAATCCTCTGTAAAAGCAAAGGCAACGAGACTGCTGTAAGGCCCTTCTTTGTTATGTGTGGATAGAACCGCCAGTTTTTGTTCTTTAAAAAGATCTGTTAAAATCTGCTTTAATTCTGTTTTATTCATAATCATACAGCTTTCAATAATTATAATATATTGATTATATCATGTTTTATAAAAAATTTACACTGAAGCATGGACACATAATAGCTTCACCGGGCAAATGAATAATATCTGCAAATACTTCAGAAAGGGGTTTATTCGGGGCATTTTTCTTCTCTCTCTTCGCTTCCTCATAATCTGCTATTACCCTGTCTTTTCGTTTGAGAAGGTCTGAGAGAGATTCCGTATCAGTCCATGTATAAATCCGGCCGTCACTGTGTTCTTTTTCATATTTCACCGCTTCGGCAAATAAATCGAGATGAATTTCTGCCAGTTTAACCCATTCATATTTCCTCTGGAAGAAACAGAAGAAACAGCCAGAACGGCTCCGCCATCTGTAATAATCAGGAAGGCTTATAAAGAACTGACCTCATATAATTCAGCCGTAAATTTTCCAGAAGGATTTATTTTTTCATTTAAAACATCTTCTATAATTCGTGCTGTTTTTAGAGGGATTACTTCCTGACCGCATTCTTTACAGACATATATCGTTAATTCTGAGATAATAACAGGTTCACTGTTACGATGAAAGAGTTTTTCCATTTTTCTTTCTTCCATAAGTAAATCACATCCATTGGGGCATAACATAATAGTTCACCTCCTGTTTGCTGTGATAATAAAGGCCGGTAAAGAATCTTTTACAACAACTACAATATTACCTTTGGAAATTGCATATTTACTGAATTTACCTTCAGATCTTTCATCTTTTTCTTTTTTGTTAACTATACCGGTCATAATTGTATCCAATACCTGATCTATTGATATTCCATTCTCCCACATTCTTTGAATAAAATGGGGTCCAAAGGTAATTTCTTCAGAATTAATATCGTTATAAATTGTATTTATTGACATTGTTACACCGTTTATGGCAAATCAAGTTTACCTGCTTAATTTCAGTATACAAATTGTTCCAATGAAAATCAAGGAAAAAACGAGGGGAAATAAATAAAAAACCTTTATACTCATTTCTACCGGTTACACATAAGGCATGGCATGGTAAGGTCTTCTTCATCCATAATATCTGCAAATACTTCAGAAAGGGGTTTATTCGGGGCATTTTTCTTTTCTCTTTTCAGGGCTTCCTCATAATCTGCTATTACCCTGTCTTTTCGTTTGAGAAGGTCTGAGAGAGATTCCGTATCAGTCCAGGTATAAATCCTTCCGTCACTGTGTTCTTTTTCATATTTCACCGCTTCGGCAAATAAATCGAGATGAATTTCTGCCAGTTTAACCCATTCATATTTCCTCTGGAAGAAACAGAAGAAACAGCCGGAACGGCTCCGCCATTTGTAATAATCCGGAAGTCCTATGCCGCTTTCTTCAAGAAGGCTGTAAATATTGCCTTTCTTCCTTAATTAACATCTGCAGAATAAGCAAGACAGGCCAGAAGGTCTTCTCTTTTTAGATGGTGATAAGCTTCTAAAAGTTCCTCAAAGGTCATTCCTTCCGAAAGTTTTCTCAGGATTAATTCTACTGTTATTCTTGTTCCTTTTATAACAGGTTCGCCGGTCATTATATCAGGATCTAAACTTATTCTATCTCTGTAATCCATAAAAATTTCCTTCCTGTTCTTCAGTAAGTCCTTTTAAGGAGTATATTTTTCTCAAAACCTCCCCTTGCTTTTCTCTTTTCTTCTTTCAAAGACAGCAATCTCCCGAAGGCATAACCTTTCCTCTCTGCTATTGCCTCTATGACTTCCATTATGTCGGCCAGTTCGTCAACGTTTTTGTTTTTATAATATTCATCCAGTTCTTCCTGAAGTTTCTTTTCAAGATAGATGAGTGCCTGTTCATCAGTAAGGATTTCTATGTCGTATTTTGCCCCGGACTTTTCTATTATTTCAGGAATTCTATCTCTTACTATTTTATCATATTCTATCATAATATTTCTCTGCCCTTTCTATAAAAATCAGCCTTCTTTGAAATAATTTATCACATGAGCCGGTAAATCAGTATCCAGCCGGTCTTTATAATATTTTATAAGATCTTCTTCC
Organism: Vulcanimicrobiota bacterium; assembly: GCA_040217665.1. GTDB lineage: Bacteria > Vulcanimicrobiota > SpSt-956 > SpSt-956 > JAKJGF01 > CALARM01. The sequence continues at coordinate 2,347 of JBEHWP010000490.1, read as the reverse complement.
ATCTGTTTCATTATTCTGTTGAGATCGTCTTTTTCCAGTTGTTTCCATAAAATATTATTAAACCCTATCTCTGCAAGGTCTTTACAGTAATTCACAAGCCTTCTTCTTTCGAATTTTTCAAAAGGATTTATGAGAAGGGATTTTTTCATTTTACTTTTATCGGTAAGATAATCATAATTATTATAAGGTGATTTTTCTGTTTCGACTTTTATATGATTGTTGTAGAGATAAAGAAAAAAAGCCATATAGGAATTTAAGACACTATCTATATTTGCAATTCCTTTTTTATTTACATGCATCAGAAAAGACCGGAGAAAAACAATTTTAAAACTGAAGGTATAAACCCTGTCTTCCAGAAATTCGAAGAAATCTTCTTTTATAGTATCTATTCCTCTCTTTTTAAGTCCCAGTTCCTGTCTTATATTCTCTATATTATCCTTTTTAAAGAAATACAATTTCCTTCCGCCGGAAATTTGCAGAATCTTATCAGGTTTTATCTTCCCCTTCTTTATATAGTCAAGTAATGTATCATCACCTGTCCATAATTCCCTGGCAAGTTCTACAGATGAAATCATATCTTCTGTTTTCTGTTCGAATGTAAAAGGATCTATTTCTTCCAGTGATTTAATCCAGAGGTTCAAATCCAAATTCTGAATAAAATCAGGCTGAATCTTCATATTTTTCATGTTATCGGGACAGCAGACATAATCTCCCGGTCTGAAATGATTTAATCCAAATACTGCATGAACACTCCATGAAGGATCCATATTCATAAAATTATCCACAAAATCGACAACAAGAAGGGATTCTTTATTATAAATCTGTTCTTTTTCCATCAGAGCAGACTTTATTCTTTCCATATCTACGGTTACTCCGTAAGAAGCCCGTCTTTCCGCAACCATCATGGAAGGTTTTTCTATCCTGTATTTCCTTACTCCTCTTCCAAGCTGCTGCATATAAAGCACTTTCGACATGGTAGGCCGTGCCATAAACAGGACAGAAGTTACCGGAGAATCCCAGCCCTCATTTAAAACAGAACAGGAAGTAAGAACATTTACACTGCCATATTCATATTCTTTAAGGACTCTTTCTCTGTCTTTTTTATTCATACTCCCGTGAACAATCTCTGCATTTATGCCGTTATCTCTCATCAGTCCGGCAATCCTCTGTGCATGAGGAACAGAAACGCAGAATATAACTGTTTTCCTTCCCGTGCCATGTATATAATTCATATAGGTTTCCAGAATTATTCCGTCTCTGTCTTCTACAATAAGATTTTTTTCCAGGTCTTTTTTTGTATAATCATATCTGTTTATCCTGATTTTATCAAAACTTATATTTGTATTTACCCTTAAAGCTCTTATGGGAACGAGTTTTCCCTGTTCTATGGCAGTTTTTAAATCCAGGCTGTGGGCAATTCTGCCAAAAATTTCTTCCAGACTCTGTCTGTCCATTCTGTCCGGTGTGGCAGTGAGGCCGAGTAAGAATTTCGGATCAAAATATTCTATAAGATATCTGTAGGTTCTTGCCGCTCCGTGGTGTGCTTCATCTATTATGATATAATCAAAATAATCTCTTGGGAACTGCCGGATTTTTCCTACCATACTCTGAATGGTGGAACAGTAAATTTTGCCGGAAGAATAGCCTTCAGGCCAGTGTTTTTGAAACTGACTTTCCGCCTGGGATAAAAGTTCTATTGTATGGGCAATAAAGAGGGTTCTGCCTCCGAGTTTCGAGGCATCTTTTACAGCAATAACAGTTTTTCCTGTGCCGGTAGCCTGTGTTACAAGGGCGGCTTTCAGTCCGAGAGAGCGGATTTCTTCAAGTGATTGCAGGGCTTCTTCCTGGTGTGACCAGTCATCGATAAAACAGACGGGATTTTTCTCAAAGAGCTCTTCTTTCCTGAAAAATTCTACATCTTTAAAGAGTTCTCTCAGAAAAATTACTACCTCTTCCCTCTGTTCCTGAAGCTGGCGGGTTGTCCACCGGAAAACCTTTATGCCGGAGGATACAATGAAATTTTGTCTTTTTATCTGTTTCAGATAGGCATCTTTTCCGGTATAGATTGGATTGTGAAAGGTTTCTCCGTTTACTTCAAAGGCAACAGGACCGATGGAGGTTTCCAGATAATAATCTATATAGGCAAGACTCTGACCGTTCATCTTTACCGGATACTGAAAATTCAGATATTCTCTCTTATCAAAGCCCAGAGCTTCTGCGAAGATTTCTTCGAATATGTCCTCTGCCGGAGTGGGGTTCATGGTTCTTATGAAGTCTTTTTCAAGAGTTGTTATATCGTCGGAAAGTTTTATTATGTCTTCTGCGGTATATTCAGGTTCAAGGGTGC
>JBEHWP010000489.1:0-5333 GCA_040217665.1 Vulcanimicrobiota bacterium | reverse complement strand
AAGGATTGCCTGTAACGGACAGGCCTCTTACTGTTACGGGACAGGTCCGAAAACCTGTTACAGTTACTATTCCTCTAGGAACTTCCATAAGGGAGGCCATAGAGCTTGCAGGAGGAGCTTCTGTGAAAGAGTTTGTTGTAGTGGCCGGTGGGCCTATGATGGGAAAGCTCACAGAAGATATTGACACTCCTGTTACTAAAACTACGAGCGGCCTTATAGTTCTTTCGTCTGACCATAAACTTGCCCTTCATATGTCGGAAAAACAGAGAACCGTAAAAAGACTTGCCGCTGAAGTGTGCTGTTCCTGCAGGGTCTGTACGGATATGTGTCCGAGACATATGCTCGGCCATTGCCTTAAACCTCATAAGGTTATGAAGAATATATTTTTAGGTATGCCCGTTAAAGATCATACACAGGCTTTTTTATGTGTCGAATGTTCTGTCTGTGAAATAGCATGTTTTATGGGACTGTCACCTAAAAAAGTTTTTATGGAACTGAAAAAAGATATGTTCGGACATGGCATAAAAAATCCTCACAGAAATAAAGATCTTTTGCCAAATAATCTCAGGGAAGAACACAAATTGCCGGTAAAGAGAATATTATCTCAACTGGATCTGTTAAGGCTTGACCATGACGCTCCTTTCTCTGATTTAACTTATGTTCCTTCAAAGGTTATTATACCGTTAAAACAGCATATAGGAGCCCCTTCGCTCCCTGCAGTGAAGACAGGGGATAAAGTCAGCAGGGGAGACGTAATTGCAGAAATTCCGGAAGGTTCTATCGGAGCCCGCTATCATGCAAGTATATCGGGTGTCATTACGGAAATTACAAAAAATTCAATTATTATACAAGAAAGGTAGCTTTTCGATAAGGGTTATTCCTGGCAGATAGTATTACCTGCCACGCGTCACGCGTCACGCGTCACGCGTCACGATTGAAAGCTGAAAGCTAACAATGAATAATGCAATAGGAATAATAGAATTTAACAGTGTGGCCAGAGGAATTAACGCCTGGGATGCCATGATGAAGGCAGCTACTGTAAATATGGTTGTTTCTGCACCTCTGTGCCCGGGAAAATATGTGATTATTATCTCAGGTGATGTGGGGGCTGTGGAAACTTCGGTTAAAGTGGGACGTGAGATGGCAGGCCGTTTCTGGATTAACAGCACTGTTATTCCCAATATTCACCGTGAAGTAATTCCTGCCATGTCAGCTGCAGTGGATGTTCCGGAGATACAGTCGCTGGGAGTTATTGAAACATATTCCATAGTGTCTGCCATAACATCGGCAGATGCGGCGGTAAAGGCAGCTACGGTAAAATTAATAGAAATAAGAATAGCCAGGGGGCTCGGCGGAAAAGGTTTTGTCTTCCTTACAGGTGATGTGGGAGCTGTTCAGTCTGCAGTAAAAGCAGCTCTGGAAAATGCAACAGAGGAAGATATGATAGCCGAAAGTGTTGTAATTCCGTATCCCCATCATAGTATAAGGGAAAGATTGTGGAGTTGAACCGCTCACTACTCCATTTCCACACAGGAAACCTTTCTAACCTTGAAATTGGTTCTTTCAATATTCAGAATATCTTCCATGTAATTACTGTTCTGAATTAAATATATTTCACCTTCCTGAGAACCTGTATCTATGGAACTTATATTCTGATAATTGCTTCCAACATTGCTGGACGTGTTATTTAAAGCTACCGATGTTGAATTTAATGTGGCTTTATAATAGCGTATATCGGTTCTGCTGAATTCATTCTGTATGAATGATGCAAAAGAGCTTAATATTGATTGAGATATACTTACAGAGGCAGTAATATCCATGTCGTTTTCATCTATTATTTTGGGGTTTTCTGTTCCTGTAGAAGATATGAGAATTTTTGCTCCTTCAGGAATTATTATCTGCTGGCTTTTATTGTAATGAAACTGCACCTGCTTTGAATTGCCGGAAGGATCCCATCCTGCTACTGTTATATAACCGTTATAGGACTTGCTGTCTGCTTTTATACCGTTACCTTTATAATCCTGTATACTGCTGTCGTAATTACCTATGATTATTTCATCACTTTCATTGAGCCTGTATCCCGGAGGATAATGCATGACTTCTCTTGTGCCGGAAGGATTTCCTGATACTCCTGTTGCAAGAAGACTGTCTGCAGTCATAGGCCTTATATTCAGATCATCTCCTGCATAGTAAAAACCTTTATTACTCGATTCTACAAAATTATTGGACATTTCAACATGAAGATCGTCATTACTGATACAGGTTATCTGATCACTGTTTTCCCCGAATAGACATGCTATTTTTCCGTCTGATATTATTCTTCCTTTGCCTATGAGTTCAACACCCAGGATTAAATGAGAGCGGGAATATATATTATGACCGTTAAGATCCAGTTTTATATAATTTATCTGCTGATTGTATGGACTTTCTGTTCCTGCATCACATATTGAAGAGTGAGTTGACGTACTTGTAGCATCTATATGGGTATAGCCTGATATATAGGTATTTCCATTGGGATCGGTAGAATATATGGGAATATCCTGGGGAGGAGTGTAGGTAAGCTGCATACTATAGGTATAGGTATAGATATACTGATAGGTTTTGAATAGATCTGAAGAACCATCTCTGAAAATTCTGAAGATATTGTTACTGCCCGGATTTGAAGCTTTTGTCTTGAACGTTGAATCATATAAATATTCCTGTCTGTATCCACTGTTTATAGTGGAATTACCTATGAGAATATCTGATTTCAGTTTGATAATACCTCTTGAGGACTGGTTTGTTAACTGATTGGGATCGAAAGATGCTATATTACTGCTGAAGCCTGTTGTGCCACCATCTATTATAAAATTGCTGTATTCCGGAGCAGTAGATGCTTTAATATCTTCAGAACCATTTACTGTAAGGGGAGGTCCGTTTGTAACGCTCTGTGCCGCCGCTTCTGCAATAAGTCTCTGTTCTAACTGGGCGAGAAGGGCGTCTACATCTGTTTCTCCGGGTCTTGGAGGTGGATTTGGCCTTGGAGGGGGCTCTTCCTTTATTGTTACCATTCCGGGAGCGATAGCTGCACGATTTCCATACTGATAACCTGAAGCGTTATTAAGAAGGGCAGATACATCAATTTTACTGAGATATAGTTCGGGAATACATTTTGCCTTGTATTTAGTATTATCAAGCTGGCTGTCAGTAATATTCAATGGCCCTTTGCCGAGCATTATGCCTCCGTTACAGGATAGTTTTTTTACCCCGGGATATAGCTGTATGCTGAATTTATCATTTTCATCTCCTGCCCATGAGGAATATATGTCTCCCTGGGTGCCTGTTGACGTGTCTCCTTTTATATTGTATTTACCTTCTACAAATACAATAGACGATTCGGAATTTATTGCATAGGGATAGAAATCTGAACGGGTTAAATAGGCTTTTACTACTTTTTTATCATTGCGGCATTTCCCTATGGATATAATCTCTGCAGTATAAGGAGGAACATCTCCTTTTGCAGTTGTACCGAAGAGGTTGTTTACAGATTGATATTTTGTGCCGTATGAAGTGCTGAAGGTTACTGTGAATTCAGATCCGGTAAGCTGTATTTTTGCCTCTGCCGATGGATCTGCATTGAACGTAGGAATATAATCTGCTATGGGAATGGATGAAGATGGAGTAAAATCAAGATCTTTTATACCCCAGTTTGGATCATTGTTCAGTTTGTATACGGCATATTCAATGCCTGCATATGATGTAATAAGTGCTCTCCCTGATGTTTCACTTGCCCCTATAAAGGCTAAAAAGTTACTGCTCATAGTCATCATTGACAGAGACATGATTAAAATTAAAACTATAAGTAATAAAACACTTACAAGCACTATGGCTTTCATATTTTTTTTTCTCATAAATACCATCCCTCCAGATCAATTTTCCGGTATGACCGATGCCTTTAATTCTATTACTTCCGTTACCTTCTGATTCTCAAAATTAACAGATTGATGTTCTCTTACATTGGCTTTGAATTTGATCGTTATAATAAGACCTGTTCCTATCTGTTCGAAATTTATGCCATAGATTTCTTTCCCTATTACCCTGAGAGTCGTATCAGATATGGAAGAGTCTGTTAAATAATTTGAACCTATTGCAGTAAGAGGCATAGGAGTGGAGTTTTTTGGACTCCTGTCAGTCGTTCTGCGATAAAAGGTTCTCTTTTTAGCATTTCCATCTGATTTTACAGATGGATAGATGAAATAATAACAGTATTTCTGCCATAGAGGTTTGCCGTTTTTAGGCTCAATATCGATTGAACCGTCATCTTTCATGGGACTTTCAAAAACTATATATTCATTCAATGAGTTCGGGTCTCCGTCATTTTCTATTTTTGCACTTATCCAGTTTGAATATTTAAAATCTTTTGTTATATAAGACAATACAACCTTTGCCCTGCTGTAAAAATCTGTTTTTACCTCTCCTAACTGCCAGGTTTTAAACCCTATGTCTATTGTGGCATAAACACCTGACATGATCAGAGAAAATATGGCAATAGATATTATTACTTCAAGTAATGAATGACCCCATATATTTTTTGACATAAAAACTGGCCTTTCTTTCAGTAAAGTGAATAAGGAATTTTACTCACGACTCACGACTCACGACTCACCGGTCACGGCTCAATAGGCCTTTCTTGCCAGCAGAGTATCTACTTTTAAACTTTTTTCCTTTCCCTGAAGACTGTCATGCCAGGTTACTTCTACTATGACAATTTTCAAATTGTTAACTGCAGAAGAACCTTCATAATAATTTTTAATGTCTATTTTAAATTTATATTCTCCAGAAGGCCCTTCTTTACCTGATATAGTTTTTTCTGAAACAGAATCTGTACTTATCCAGCTTATATGTTTATCCACATCTACAGGAGGCGGTTCATACCCTTCTATATGCTGATACAGTTCTTTTATATATAATCCATTTGTTTTCCCGAGATCAACACTTTTTACTTCATCGATTTTTTTATTCACTATATACATGGCTGTTCCTCCTGTCTGTCCCCTTTTTATGCCCATTAAGGATTTGAAAAATACACTGCATACTATAACAAGTACAAGACCAAGGAGGGCGACGGCCAGCACTATTTCTGTCAGGCTGAAGCCTTTTCTCATGAGATTATTTTTCGTAAGTCTGCCGGGATTTTTGACAGAATGTAACATGAAAAATCTCCTGAATAGGAACAATTTTAAATTTAATTTTTGTAATATAAAACTATCTTATCTACTAATAAATACATATACTCTTTTAATTTAAACAAAAACCCTCATAATAATTTTACCATATTTTTTTATATTATCTAT
>JBEHWP010000488.1:0-5338 GCA_040217665.1 Vulcanimicrobiota bacterium | reverse complement strand
CCAGTAAATGGGTTCTTTCATCTTCTGTTAGTTTTACTATATATCTCTTTTCCATAATGGCCTCCTGTTTTTTAGACCATTATACTATATTTTTTTATTAGTTTAAATCATCGTGGCTGTCTACTAGGAACAATAAAAGCACCTGCAATAAGAGCGGAAGCAGCAGTAACACCAACAGTTGTAAGAAAATCCCTTCTTGAACTTTTTGGCTTGCATAAATTATCGATCATACTATTTAATTTAGTTGAGGGAATACTCTGGAGCATGGCTTTATCCTGTGGAGTTAATAAAATTTCAGGATTATCGATTACTGATTTTCTATCTTCCAGTAAAGTTTTTCTGAATTCTTCGTCTAAAACTGCTTTTATAAGTATTTTTTCTATATTGGTACTGATACAGGAAGGTTTTTCCCCTGATGTCTGTCCGCCTGCAGTGGTATTATCAGAACTATTCTCGTCTTTCTCCATAATTTATTTTCCTCCTGTTTAAGACCAGACCATTGAGATTGTTTTATAACCACGCTCTTTTCAATGTCAAATGATCTGTAATATTTTTTTTCTTTTTAAACATATTTATATAAAATATATTATAATAAATATATAATGTCAATTATAGTTAGTTTCATAACAATTTATAATTACAGTTAATTTTATGATAATCTATAATTAGTGAATAGTGAGTAATGTCTTATTCTACTCACTACTCACCATTCACTATTCACTTTACTTAAATTCTAATAACTTATGAAATACACTATAAAAAGAGGAGAGAAAGTTGAAAAAAAATTGTATCTTTTTTATTATTTTCCTGTTAATCATATGTACTGCATGTAAAAAATCTGATACAGGAAAGAACAGAGAAGAAGTTATTATTGTAAGACATATACAGGTAGACAGCAAAGAAAAAGCCGAAGAAATAATGAAAGAATTAAAAAAGGGGAAAACACCTTTTGAGAAGCTTGCCGGTAAATATTCAAAATGCCCTTCCAGGGTAAATGGAGGTAAGTTAGAACCATTCGTCAGGGGGACAAAGGAAAAGAAATTTGAAGAAGCGGCTTTTAAGCTTAAAATCAATGAAGTCAGTGAGCCGGTGGAAACAGATCTCGGCTGGGAAATAATAGAAAGACTTCCTTTGCCCACCCCTGTACCTACGTTTACTCCTACAGTTACCCCTGTTCCGCCACCTACTGTTACTCCTACAATTACTCCCATACCATCTCCTGTCAGGATAAGACATATACTGGTAGAAAAAAAAGAGGAAGCAGAAGAAATAATCAAAGAATTAAAAGAAGGTAAAGATTTTACCGAACTTGCCCTGGAGAAATCTTCCTGCCCTTCCAGAATAAAAGGAGGAGACCTCGGTATAATAAGCTACAGAGGTAATCTTTCCGGTTCTATTAAAGAATCGGCTTTTAAGCTTAAAATAAATGAAATAAGTGAGCCTGTAAAATCTGAATATGGTTTTCATGTTATACAGAGAATTGATCCCCGTTTGAAAATAGAAGTTCCTGAACGTGAAAAAATCAGAGTCCGTCATATACTCGTAGAAGAAGAGAAAGAGGCGGAGGAAATAATTGAAAGATTGCATAAAGGAGAGGATTTTTCCGAAATTGCTCTGGAAAAATCTCAGTGTCCTTCAAAAACCTGCGGAGGAGATCTGGGCATGATTTCAACAGGACAGCTTGCAAAGCCTCTTGAAAACGCTGCTTTCTCTCTGAAAATAAATGAATTAAGTAAGCCTGTTAAAACAGAATTTGGCTGGCATGTTATACAGAGAATTGACCCGTCGCTTGTGATTAAAATACTTCCTGTGGAAATCAGAGTGAGTCATATACTGGTAAACACACAGGAAGAGGCAAAAAAAAATAGAGGAAGAATTGAAAAAAGGCGCCGATTTTACAGAACTTGCCAGAGAATACTCCGAATGCACAGCCAGTAAAGATAGAGGGGGAGACCTTGGTAAAATAAAAAGGGGAGATATGGCAAAAAACTTTCAAAAAGCAGCTTTTTCTCTGGAAGCAGGAGGGATAAGCGAACCTGTACAGCTCCGCGACGGATGGCATATTATAAAAAGAACCGAATAGGACAGGGATTTTGAGGATTTTTGGGATTGAGCATGGATAAAATACACAGAATACTCCGGAAACAAAGCTCAAGAAATTCATGGTGCTATAATACCACTGATGGAAAATTAGTGATATAGAAATAAAAATATGAAAAGAAGATTATAAACTTTATATTAGATAAACGTTGTTTTTTTACTAAACTTTTTAAAAATTATAAGGATTTTACTTTTACAGGATAGAATTGTAGATTTTCATAGAGAGTTTTTATGTATCTATGAAAAGTTGGCCTCCCGGAGCAAGCGTCTCGCAGAGAATATGCTTATAGCAGATGCTGCTTGCCTGGCTATTATAATTGAATTAAATCTGGATCTGAAATTGCTTTAATATTAAGAGGAGAGGTTATTAAAAAATGTTTAGAACAACAAAATTATATACTGTCAAACTGCGGAGGGGGAGGAAATTCTTCCGTAGTGCCAAATACCAATCCCACCACTCATATAAATATAATGCGTAATGTTTTTCTATATAAATCTTCATACATTACGCATTATGGAATAAATCTATTATTTCCGAAAAAATCAGAAATTTCTATCTCCCTGCAACTCCGCCTGCTCCGCCGCCGCCATCTTTTGATATTTCTCCTGCTACAGACTGGGCAAAGCCTGAACCTCCTGCAGCACCGACTCCTCCCGCACTTCCGGCGCCTCCGACTCCTCCGACTCCTCCGGCACCGCCGCCACCGCCGCCTGCCATAAATATCACCTCCTGATGTTATTGAAACAGAAATAAGTTTATTATATATAAATAAATAAGCGTACCTTTCCTCTTTATAATTATATACCGGCTTTTTCAGAAAAGTAAAGAACCTTTTATGTAAAATTTTTACTCGCTATTCACTGCCTGCTGATTTTTTTATATTACTAATCTAAAAAATTATTTTCTTCACTGTAAAATATACAGGGATGACCTGACATATGTGGAATTTATTGCAGATCGGATTACTATCCGGTGATTATAGTTACTTTCATAACTTATTAGAAATTAAGCGATTCGTGACGCGTCACGCGAGGATTATCTGCAATTTGTTACGAATTACACTATAATCATCCTGTAAAATAAGGAGGACCGTTATGGCATTGGTAATAGGTTTTAAAATAGACTCCCGGTCAGGTGCTATGATATGTGATGAAGAAGACTGGATATTAAGAAGAAGAAGAATTTTTTACGGAAATTTTATATCTCCGCTGGTTTCCCGGGAAATATCAGATAACGTTCATGTTGAAGCATTATACGGAGGCCTGGGTATGCCTTCCTTTACCTGTGATGTTAAAGATTCTGTCATAAAGAAGATAGAGCATAAATATTCGGAATATAAAACAGGTAAAGGCAGACCTCTTTCATCTGCCGATGATATGGCATATATGCTCCTTGAAGCCATACAGGAACAATTTAAAAAGAGAATAAATTTAAAATTACTCTCTCTTTACGGTTTTGAAAAAGATGATTTGCTTCAGGGCTATTTCAATTATAAGGGAACAAATATCGAGATAAAACAGGAAGACTTAAAGAAAAAAGCCATGGAATATGCAACTGTTCCGGAAAAAGGATGTCTTGAAGATGATTATCTGGAACACAAAGCTCTTTTAATGGCCACCGATAAAGATAACGGCATAGTGCTTTATGGCTATGAACATAATAATCCCACTTTATATCTTACGGCAGGCCCCTTTGAAATAAGAGGCACAGGGGAAGATGAAAAAGATGCGGCACAGCTTTCAATAGCAGATTTTATAAATAGAAAGCCTCTCCATGTAAGGAGAAAAGGCTTTGATAGAATAGAAGTTATAACTGAATTGATAAGAGCCATGTATGAAGCGTCTGTTCATAACCAGGAGGTGGGAGGATATTTCAATCTCTTTTATCTGGACGGCAGAGGTAACAGTCACGAAGAACGATTGAAAGAACCTTCCGATGAGGCTATGAAAATAGCCACGGAAATTATAGCTGGAGAAAAATACGGAGAACTTCAGACACATGACGTTTATGAAATGATAAATTCCCTTGTATTTGAAGATATAAACCCTGATATTATAGAAGAAGAAATGTTTCGAAAGGCAAAATCTCCGTACAGACTGGATTTTATCCTGAGAGGCTACAAGGCCGATGCCGTACCTGATGTGAAAGAACCTTATATGTCCCTGACAGGAGGCGGAAAATAGTATGACAACCATAAATGCTTTAAAACTTGATTTTTGTTCAGGACTGATGATCTGTGACGAAGAAAGAACATGGCATTTGAGACAGAAACTGAACAGTATAGAAAAAATAAAATCCCTTATTCCTCCTGTAATACAGACGGAACAGGGAACTGTGGCGAGACTCGGAACTACGGGAACCTGCTCTATAGGTGCTGAAATACTCAGAGGATGCAGAATAAAACTTCAGAATATGTACAGTGAAAAAACAGAAAAACTCGGTAAAAAACCTGATTTCTTTCTTACTGTTGAGGAAATAAGTAACATTATCTTTGAGTATATGATAGAGGTGAAACACCGTCATGTAGATGAGCTGCTTCTCGCGAAATATGGTTTTGTTACAAAAGACTTCATCAGGGGATATTACATGTCAGGCGAGAAAAAAATAGAGATAAAAGATAAAGAAATCATTAAAGGTGCTGAAGAGATGATAACATGGTCAAAAAAATCTTCAGAACTTAACAAGATTTTAGGAAACGGAGCCATTGTGGCAGGTTATGACAGTAAAGAAGGTTTTAACATATTCCATCTGAGCCTGTCTAAAGGCCGTATAGAACCGGTTCCGTTTATATTCAGAATGGACGGTTCAGGAAGGGATGTTTCTGAGATAAGGTATAATGATTATGTCGATAGAAAATCATTGCGTAAAAGAAGAGACAACCTGAACCCTGTTGAAGCCATGGTTATGATGCTTGAAGCCTTTGTTCACTGCAGAAGGATTGCCATAGGTGTCGGAGGATGGCCTGATATAATTTATATAAATGGCAGAGAAAAAGATAATGATAAAAAAGTAAAGGAAATTGATGATGAAAGGGCAAAGCTGGCAACAGAGATAATTGATGCCTCCTGTACCGGCGAATTTTTCCCGAGAAAAACCTGTTATGACCTTATTGAAGAACTTGTATTCAATGATGGCGATTTTGAAACTGTTCATCTTAAAATGTGGCGGTCTGTCGCAAATCCCGTAATGTTAAGCAGGTTTTTGAGAGGACATAAATAGTGAAAAGTGAAAAGTGAA
>JBEHWP010000487.1:0-5341 GCA_040217665.1 Vulcanimicrobiota bacterium | reverse complement strand
TCTTAAAAGGTAATTATAAATGGATATTGAAAAAAATAGAGAAGAAACCTCTTGAGGAAGGAATAAGTAAGTTCTGCTACATCTGATAAAAGAAGGATGGAAAAAGGTGGAACAATAGATTAATATATGGATTATAAAGATCAGACAGGCAGAATAAAAGATAAACTCATTATAGCCAGAAAAACTGACAAAAATCTGAAGGTTTTTGGTGCAAAATCTCACAAGTATTTAATTAATAAACCTGTTAAGGAGAAACAAATCCTGGAGTTTGAAAAAAAATATAAACTTTCTTTACCGGATTGTTACAAAACATTTCTGACTGAAATAGGAAACGGCGGATGTTCCTCTTTCAATTCGGCGGCAGGACCCTTTTATGGAATATATCCTTTTGGCACACACCTTGACGAATTAATAGCATCTCCCGGAGAATATTTAAGCGGGCCGGTAATAATATATCCAGGTATGACAGATGAATACTGGTCTGAATTAATAAAAAGAATCGAAGAATATGAAGATATTTCCGATGAAGATTATGACAGAGAGACAGGTAAGATTTATTCGGGAATTTTACCACTGGGTTCTCAGGGATGTACTTATGTACATGGACTTATTCTGAATGGTAATTATAAAGGCAGGGTTGTAAACCTTGATCTGGAGAGGCAAAAACCGAAGTTCACTTATGAAAATAATTTTCTGGACTGGTATGAACGGTGGCTTGATGAAATAATTTCCGGTGAACTTTTAGTAGTTCGGCCGTCATGGTTTGGATACTCAATGGGAGGAACTGACAGGGAACTGATAAATAAATATTTAAACTCATCTGATACGGATTACCGCATTGCATGTTTAAATGGCCTCCTGAATAAAAGTTATTTATCTCCTGAGACACTCGTGGTTATAGAAAAAGAATGTTCCGATGGGAATGAAATTCTGAATAATACTGCCCTTCAGATATTGACAAAAAATGACTATTCCCGGGCGAAAAAACTGTTGTTTCAATGTTATCAAAAAAATCCTTTAATAGTCTTTAAATACCTGTTCTGGTACAGGAAAGATAAATCAGAAGAATGGATAAATGAAATCAGGCATATTCTGTCAGATAAACATATTGATGATGAACTGTTCAGGTTTGCCACATATCTGGCAGAAGAATGTAAAACAGATTTATCGTCTTATATTATGCCATTTATAGAACATGATAAGGAACAGATTAAATCCCAGGCCAGATATATACTGAAAAAAATGAAAAAATAAACAGAGATGGCCCGGGAGATGATAAAACCGGTGATATATTAAAAGCAAGAAAATTGCTCAACAGCATTTTTTATCCCGATTATTGTAACACGGCTTATCAGGCCCTGCATGGAGAGAAACTTCTACGGACTGCCATAATAGTTCCACATGTTCCCGGAAACTCCGGGTTATCACTTCCCTCAACAGGAGCCACCAGGCCCTGCGGAATTTACCCTTGGATAGCCGTTACTGGAAAAACCATTTTCATTAATCTTATCCGGCAATGGAAATTACGTTAAACAGGCTGCTCCCGATCACGGAAGGATTTCTGATTTTTGTGACAGTTTTGATAATATTCTTTTTCATAATTAATATTTTCTTACCTGCATATACTCCTAATATATCGACTATTAAATAATGAGAGCAGTCTGTTCCTGTTATGTTCATAAAAGCCTTTATTTAACTTTTCTCAATCTCTCCGGCTTCCATCTGTCAAAACCTTTATATCTCTTATATTTTTCCTCATTTAACGTTTCCCCTGTTATCTGTATGGCATTTACGGGGCATAGATTATAACACCTGAGACACATACAGCAGTTCCTGCCGAACTCAGGATATTTTTTCTCGAAAGTAATATTTGCCATAGGGCATGTTTCTGCACAGAAACCGCACCGGGTACATCTGGCATGGGCAAAAAGGTTTGCCGCCATAAAACTCTCAAGATATTTCACTCCCATCCTCTGACTTACTCCTATGGCATAACCTCCGAGGTTTTTGCCTTCAAAAAGCACTTTTCCTGTAAGCAGTTCTTCTACTATTTCATCTACTGCTCTGCCTGCCGTTTCATAATAAGAGTTCAATTCGTCGCCGTTTTTTATGTCAAAGAAATCAAATTTCGGTACCTTCAGGTTATTCGGCATCAATACATATGTCGCGAGAACGGACTTATAACCTTTTTCTCTGAGCATTTCTCCCGGCAGATTTACGGCATCTCCCCCTACCATTAATATAGTGGAAACGGTGGCAAGTTTCCTCTTTCCTCCTTCAGGGAGAAGAGGGATGAGTTCTTTTACAGGAAGAGGGATGTCTGACGCATAACATGGGAATGCCAGTATAAGTGTAGACCCTTCAGGGATAAATTCGGAAAGCTTCTGTTTCAACATATGTTCATCAGGTTTTTTATTAAAATCCCTTCCGCATTCCATATGGAGCTTACCTGCTTCAATTACCTCACAGGCATGATTATTTTTCAACAATCCTTCTTTTATTTTATTTACCACCCAGTGAGTATTGCCTGTTCCTGAAAAATATAATATCCTGAAATCTCTTTTTACATCTTCGTCAGGTATGTCAAGTATCATGGACACATCGAAATATTCAGGCTTATAAGGTTCTTCAAGGGCACCATCGAAAAATTTCATAATCAGTCTGGCCAGAGGATTTTCCATTATCTTTCTGGCATATTCTCTGTTTTCCCATAAGCTGATATCGATAAAACTTCCGTCATCCTTTGTAAGGAGAAGACCTCCTTTACAGTTGATAAAATTTACCCATCTGGAAAGGAATTTTTCTGTTTTAACGGCAGATTGAAGGGAATCAAATGTTTTAAATTTTCCTTTAATTACGAGTGCTGCAGGTTTCTGACTCCTTGAATACATATTCAGTTTTATTGAAACATCGTAAAAATCCATGGTATAAGTATTTAATATATTATCTTCAAAGGTTTTTATTAAATCGACTGTTTCGGGGCTTTTCATGGAACTCAAGGCGTCTTCTTCAGATACCCAGAGGCTTATATCTACAAGATATCCTTCCTGATTTTTTAATACAATTCCGCCCTTACATCCTTTCAGAGCACCGGATGCGGAAGAAATAAAATCATCATATATTTTTTCAATTTTCTCCGCAAAATCAGGATTTTTCAACTGTGCAGTTATTACTGCTGACTTCACTTAAATTCCCCCTCTTCTATTTTTTTCAATTTTTTAAGAACCTTTTCGAAACCGGCTTTATACATAAAAGGTGCTTCCCGGGAACCATAAGGAAGGCTTTTCAGGTAGGAAAAATGATCTTCAAGTTCTGTCACTATGGCTTTCAATAAATCTCTGAAATCACCGGGTTCTTCCTCACATTTTTTTAATGCCATTGATTTAGCCTTACTCATACCGTCAGATTCCGTATTTGCCGCCTCTATATAATCAAAAATTTCCTCTCTGAATTTGCTCTTACTCAGATGAGGAGCCTGATGGCGAAATTCTTCCAGATACATCCAGGAAGGTTTCGGATGAATATCAGATAAAATCTCTTCAAGTTTTTCTCTGTAATTTTTTATGGTAATCACTCCTTATTATATTTATTTTCACAACTATCCATAAATAATGACCTCGTAATGCGTAAAGCGTGATGCGTGATGCGCAGGGATTAAACCCGTCACGCGTTACGCGTTACCCGTTACGACAAATTAAATTCTAATAAGTTATAAAATACACTATATATCCGGCTATTTTATTATAGCCAATAAAATTAATTTTTTACTTTTTTATCCTGAGAGTCCGAAAAACTGTATTCCAGGTTTTACCGCCGTCACATGTATTTATAATAATACAGGAACCTCCGTTATGTCCTTTATATGTAAGATCTGTACTGGTGCCTCCCACTGCCCATCCTGTGTTACCGTCAACAAAATGAAGGTCCAGAAGCAATTCGGGAATATCTTCCCTCTGATAATTCCATGTAACCCCTCCATCATTACTGTGTAAGATTACCCCCGTAAAAGTTCCGTCACTACGTTTTCTTCCTCCGATAACCCATCCGTTCTTAAGATCGGTAAAACATACCTCTGTCAGACTGGCATCTGCTTTAAATACATTCCATGTATCCCCTCCGTCTGAGGTATGAAGAATTGAACCGTCAACACCTGTTACATAACCGTTATTTTTATCAACAAACCAGATAGACGTGAGCTGTTCGTCTATTTTTTTATACCGAACATTCCAGGAATTACCTCCGTCCTGTGTATTTATTACAGTTCCGCCGAAACCTGCAGCCCAGCCGTTCAGTTTATCAGTGAAATAAAGTGCCATAAGAGGGTCTGACAGGCCGCTTCTCTGATTCTGCCAGGTCTTTCCGCCGTCTTCAGTGTGAAGGATTTTTCCTCCGTCCCATCTGCCTCCTGCAATCCAGCCTGTCATGGCATCTACAAAATATATCTCCAGAAGATCTTCGTCTGTTCCCACATCAACTTTCATCCAGTTCTTACCACCGTCTTCGGTATGTAAAAGAAGACCTCCAAACCCTGTAATCCATCCGTTATTTTTATCGGTAAAAAATACTCCCGTAATCTTTTCTTCATTTTCATCACCTGTGCAGCTGTTCTGAAGTTCCCAGTTCATGCCTCCGTCCTGTGTATGTAATATGGTGCCTCCTCTGTAAAAAGAACTGCCTCCTGCCCAGCCGTTATTTACATCAGGAAAATAAACACAGCGAAGTTCTTTTGATATGCCGCTGTTCTGAATATGCCATGTAAGGCCGCCGTCATCTGTACAATACAAAGAACCTTCTTTACCGGAGACCCATCCATGTTTACTGTCTGTAAAAGAAATTTTTACAAAAGGTTCCCTCCCGGTTTTCTGAGAAGTCCAGGTTGTTCCGCCATCGGATGTATGTAAAACAGCTCCGTCATCTCCTGCAATCCATCCGTTAAGAGAGTCTGTAAAAGTGACATCATAAAAATTATCTGAGCCGTTATTAAAAATCTTCCAGCTTTTTCCTCCGTCAGTGGTGTGAAGGATTGAACCTTTATTCCCGACAGCCCATCCGTTCTGACCTGAGAAAAATATTCCATTTACAACAGTGTCTGTATTCATAGTTAAAAATTCCCAGTTCTTCCCTCCGTCAACGGTATGAAGAACTCTTTTATCCTCGATAACCCAGCCGTTATTTTTATCTGTAAAGATTATATCGGAAAGATTTTTATCTGTACCGCTCGCCTGTTTTACCCAGGAAAAACCGCTGTCAGAGGTATGAAATATGGTTCCCCCTCCTCCGCATACCCAGCCGTTCTGTTTATCAGTAAAACATATAGATGTCAGAAAAGGACTGTTGCTTT